>NZ_JAUBTT010000001.1:0-184232 GCF_036705125.1 Microcoleus sp. B7-D4 | reverse complement strand
GGCACCCGCACTATCCCGATCATTCAAGAGTTGAGGCTGCTGTTAGAAACCTACAAACATCCCTCACACCCCTACCTGTTCCCCAGCCGCCATCTCAATCACCGCTGGAAACACGCAAACCCGGAAGCCGCCTCTCACCTGTTCCAAGAAGCCTGCGAACGAGTTGGCATCATCGGCGCTTCCACCCACAGCCTCAGAAGGTCAGCACTCACTCAGATGAGCAACGCGGGTATCCCATTGCGGATTATTCAAGAAATCAGCGGCCACCGCAACTTAGAACAGTTGCAGAAATACTTAGAAGTGCGTCCCGACCAAGTAAGGGGGGCCGTCTCTGCACTCTCTACCCTTTCCTACGTCAGGAAAATCATATATCCTGACATAGCTCCCCCAACCCCAGAAAATCCGTTGCCCACTCACCAACTGTCACAAGCCCAATCCGACGCGACTGAAGAAATTCCAGACTGGTGACGAGCAATTTTAGATTTTAGATTTTAGATTTTAGATTTTAGATTTTAGATTTTAGATTTGGGATGCAAGGATTAAAGTCACGCATCAAGAGCCGATCGCTTTCTTTCCCCCGGCAGAAGCCCTAACCCCTGGATTTGTTAGAATCGTTGGTCATGTGGAGCGGGTGCATCTCCAAAACCTGCTTTTAGGAGAACTTTTGACAATGTGGCTAAAATTTGGTGTTGCTCTCAGCGGCGAACTGACGAGCATTGATGAGGTTGTGCGGGGAAAAACTCAGCTAACTTGTCTCTACTGCGGTGGCGGATTGACAGCGAAAAAGGGCTCGGTGAAAGAACATCACTTCGCGCACACCGGGGACACTTGCAAGCCCGTGTCGCAGCGGATTAAAACCAAAGCTTTCCCATCGCTGCCCCTTTACGACAACTTCACCATCCAGCTAAAGGGTGAGGAATTGGAACAGTTGAAGGTGCTGTGGAAAGAGTACGGCGCACAGGATTACGGTATTCCCAAAGACTTGGTAAACTTTCGGTGGGAACTCAAAGGATTGGTGGAATCAGAGGGCGATCGCACTTATCAGTTTACCGACTTGGGTAAAATCCCAGTGGGTGCGCTTCCCCTGGTGTTGTTCAACAAAGTCCAGGAACCCCTGCTGCTGTCAGAGTTAATGAAGTTAGAAGGCTCTGTAGAGATTGCTGAAGCTGCGGGGTTATCCTGCTTAGAAGAACGGCGGGCTGATTTGCTGATTTATCGAGCACAGCTTCGTCGGATTCTGGTGAACTCGCTCTATTTTTTGGAGGTCAAAGCGGATGGCAACATTTTCTACAAGATTGGCGTTACTACCCGATCGATCGAGGAACGAATCGCGGAAGTGCAGCGGGATGTGAAAGCGCATTACTCGGATGTGGTTGTTAATTTGCTGGGATTGTGGGAACACCGGGGGAATGTGGAACTGTACTTCAAACATCGGTACAAAGCGTTTAATTACCGCATTGGGAAACTAACGGAGTATTTTGTGTTTCCGAACGTCAAGGCGGTGCTACAAGATTTGTATGGAATGGAGGCAAAGATGTTGAGTGAGGTTGAGGTGGATGTTTTCAGCTTGCGCTACTTCCCCGAAATCAAATAACCCATCTTGTGCTGGTAAGATTTGTTAGGCAATGATGCCATTTTCTTTCTTCGTGGATGCTGGCGCGTAATTGGCGAGAATCTGGATTGGATTTGTCAAGTTTGACGATCGCTAGTCCAGTTTCGTTTGAAGAAGAGGATACTGAGCTTGTGGAGTTGGCGATCGCTCCTGAATATGAGGATAAATACTCATTCGTCCGTACCAGTAGCGCTCCTGCTGATTTGATGGACAGACCGGGGATGGTTATTAGAGAATGGGAGAATATGGATTTTTATGAGCGAATTCAGGCTGACCCTACTTATATAGATAGAATTTAGGTTGGGGATTTTTTCTACGAGGCGTTGATAGCCGCCTTTTAAGTCCAAAGGGGAAACAAACTTTTATAGGAAAAGTTAGGATTAGGCATGGTCAATAGCGAAACAACAAGCCCGACTGTAACATCCTCCGAACTCAGCCTGCTCTCTCAGTTAGATGAGTTAAGGAGTGCTTGGCAGGAATTTTATCCTAAGCAAGCAGAGGGTGGTTTACTGGCTTTGAGCGGATTCGATCACCAATTTCTGTTGACACTGCTGAAAATTGTTCGTCAATGGAAAGAAGCTTCAAAAGCCGAGCGCAAAGACCCGAATACAGCTCATGAAATTCTCGCTGAAGCCATTTCAGACATTACTGAAGCAGGTACAGTTGTTACTCTGACACAAGTCAAACAAACTCTTTCCGACAGTGCAGTTTATAAAGCGCTTAAAGAATTTTGGTTGATTTTTAACCTAGCCTCTAAACATACACCTAACTTACTAGAACACTTACGTTTTGTAATCTCTGGTAAGTTTGAGGGTAACAGAAATACCAGTGACATTATTCAGGGATGGGGGACTAAAACGAAAAAAAAAGACTCCCAAAAAATTGGTGAATTTAAAGCCCGTGTCAGTTATGAGCTTGTTTCCGACCCAAGAACCGACTTAACGACTGAGTTAGAAAATCTTTCACGGGATGAGAATACAGAAACAACTATTGGACGATGGTTGGGCTATCTTCTTCAACTGGGTTCAGGCTTATCTCCTGAACGTATAAGCACTCTTATATGGCGAGAACTTATAAATGACACAAGCTTAGAAGCGTTTCGAGCAACACAGGCAAGATTATTAAGCCGATCGCGCTATCGACTTCATGCTATTCGACATACACTCGGTGGCAGTCTGTCTCTACCCAGGACAGATTTACTGTCACAGCTACAAGCATCTGTACTCACGAAGCGGATAACCCTTCTCATCGGGTCATCGGGATCTGGAAAATCAGCACTTTGTAAGCTGGGTATGCAAACAAGTTTTCAAGATTATACGCGCTTATTTCTCCATCCCTCTGATATTATTTCCTTGACAGAAACCCCAGACTCCACATCTAGCCGAGATACAAGACGTATTGATGAACTCTTAACAGCTCAGGTAATTGAGAAGCCCATCATCATCATAGATGACCTGAGTGATGTCGATGATCAAAGCTTTGATTGTGTACTTAACCTTCTTCAAAATGCTTTGGCTAGCGAGACATCAACGGATGTGCGTTTCCTTCTCGTGGCGCATCTAGATGCTGAACGCCGAGTTCGTGACAAAATTGATGCTCGACTTGGCGCAGAACTTTCTATTGATGTTGTTAAGTTACCACAACTACCTATTAACGATCTTCAGTCATCTCATACTTTACCAGCCGGCGTTGCTAGTCTTGTTCAACGCGCTGATGAGTTTGGGCCTGCCTTGAACCTTAAGCTTCTTGACTGGCTGATTAGTAGCGTTGAGCAGGATGATATCAATACTTCAGCCTTCCAAAATGACCTAGACCTGCTTGCTTGGTTCTGGCACTCTCATGTAAACAATGGACGCGATGGCAGTGAAGAAGGTCGTGCGCTAATTAGGACAGCCATTTCATTAGCCAATAAATTTACTCCTGATCTGTCTCTCTATGACTCTGAGATTGATTCCAAAGTTCTAGATACCTTGGTGCGGCGAGACTGTCTTCGAGTTGCAGAGGAAAAAGTAGCTGTCACACACCGTTTTGTAGGAGACTGTGCCAGGTTTCGCTACCTTCTGGGGAAACGTCGCGAACTAGATGTCAGTAAGCTTGCAACGAAGCTGAGAAATCCTCTTTGGTCTCAGCCAGTGCGCTGGTTTGCTTTGTATCTTGCGATGAAATCAGAAGAGAGTGAAACATGGCAGGAATTGCTTCAAGAGGCAAAGGAAGGTAATCATTTACAGCTTATTGACTTACTTCTCGATGGCGCGATATTGAGCAGACAGCCAAGTTCAGTTCTCCAAGGCTGTTCCGGCGAACACCTTCCTTTTTTCATCAAGCATCTCATCTCTCGTCTTCTAGCGATCGCAACTTTTCCAAATCCAGCCCTTGCAGGAATCTCTGAATCTACGTCTGCGGGCACAAGGCTGGTCATACAGGAGCAGATAACGGGAATTCCAAAAGCGCATTTGTGGGAACCTGTGTGGCGATGGCTCTTATCTCAAAATCCAGAGACTGTAATCGAGGAATCTTGTTTAGTTTTCAGAGTGGCTGAGGCTTGGCTGAACTGGGGAATATTTGCAGAAAAATTTTCTTTCCGCGTTGAGGTTGCAGAGTTTGTCCTTAACTTGCTGCAAAGAATATTGCTGCCCGATCCCGATCCACCCGATCCTGTACCAGAAGCGCGAGTAGACAGTTGGGAAGACCTAAACCAGATAATCGAGCTAAGACAGAAAGGAGCGTTACCCTTCCCTGTCCATAAAAAGCAATACTATTTACGTGATTTTTCATCAAATGCTTTTGCCTGTATAGTGTTTGCGCTCAAGATTATTCCAGAACGTTCAGCCTGGTTTTTGAAAGTTTTGGCAGGACGAGAGATTACACCAGCAAATAGATTAGAAGCAACTGAAGCCTCTTTTTCTTTCACTAGACATGGTGTAGGCGTGCTTGAGCCTCCACATCCAAAAGGGTCATCAGGGCGGGTTGATCGTCAGTTCCGCAAATTCATGCTTAAGCAAGGAGGTAGATATCTCAATTTTGTAGTTCGTGTCAATCCACAACTAGGTGCTGAATTACTTTTAGCTCTGACTATTTCACCGCCTGGTTATCGCTATGAGTTCGAGCGCTCCTCTGAAAAGTTAGATGACGATCTTGGAACAGAAGGCTCTGATGATCTTGATGTCTGTACATTCAAGTTTTCCGCAATTCTTTATCTGCTTCAAATAGATGAATCTCTTGCAGTTGATGTTATTGCAAGCCTTTGTAATGTAGCCACAGATTATTGGCATGAGCATCGCTGGGCAAAGAACAAACTGGAGGGTATGCCAGAAACTGATACTGATGGCGTAACTTTGCTTATTGGCGAGAACAGAAAAGACTTCAAAGGTGGTCGTCATGCTTTGTACTGGCATCGCAAGTATCCTTGGTCTCCAGATATTGTCGCTTGTTTCTTAATGACGCTAGAGGGATGGCTCTACAGTCGTCCGACTAAAGCAGCACTCGAACGTTCTATATCAATTATCTTTGAGCATGCTGACACTGTTGCAATGCTTGGGGTACTCATTTCGCTGGCTAAATGCGATCCCAATCTTTTGAAAGGTTCCTTACTACCTCTACAGTCGTCATTACAACTTTGGGTATGGTTAGAGTTTGAATTAATTGATCGGGGACAAGATTTTGCATTCGATTTTGGGAAGGCATGGAGCCGACTGTCAAACGAGGAATCTCAAGAGTTAGCTGAATTTCATCAGTTATCTCACAGAAAAATTCCCCTTTTAGAGAAGATAGCACTCCCAATGTGGCTAGAGAGAGACATTCCTTTTGATGCAACATCTCAGATTTTGGCAGACTGGGATAATCACCAACTTAATTTTATTCCAGCGGTCAGTCGCTATCGTGCATTAAAAATCCGAGCTTGGTTTGAGGGCAACAACTGGCTGTCGGAAAAGGATGAACATGGAACTAGAAGCTTTGGCTTCGTCGGTACTCTACCTGAAGATCCTGAAGTTGATGCTCAAGCCGAATCTGCAATTTGGAATCTTCAGCATTTCCAAATCGTAATGATGTGCCGAAAAATTGTAGATGGTGAGTTGCAAAAGACACCAGAACTACATAGGGAGTTTGTTACTCTTCTAACCAGTGAAGAACAGCTTTCTTCTCTACAAGAACGCTTGGTAAAGAAAGCTTTTATCGATACAATTTGGGCAACCATTGCTGTTACTCTAGAGTTTCCTATTGATAATCTCAACCCAGAACTGGAGAACTACATCACTGATTATGCTAGTGATTTTTCTAATCTACCGATAAGTTTAGATGACGGCAGTCGTTGTCAGAATTATAATATGGATGCTGAAGCTTTTCTCGCTCATGCAGCCCCTAAATTACTGCGAAGATGCAAATCTGAAACCTTACTTCGAGCATCTGCTTTCCGTTGCCTTATTGGTGTCCGCAATTGCAATACATCTGCTTTTATGAGTTCATGGATAAAAGAATATGGGCTTGTTCACCCTCTCACCCAAGAACTCATCAATATTGCACCCCGAATAGCCCGCCTCCTTTTCCTGACTTATGCAGTACCCTATGCTGAAGAAATAAGCAAACGAGAAGAGCCTCAAATTGAAGAGGCATGGTCTAGTTTGCAAAAGGATTTTGAAGAGAAAAAAAATTCAGGAATTTCTATAAGTGATGTTTTTCAATGGATTCCAGAAATACTTATCCAACCTCTGCAACAACAACCTCGCTGCTTACACAATTACTTGGATTGGGATTTTTTAGCAGCAGCTTTGATTCCGGTGCTAGAAGCAAAGCCAGATAGCGAGATAGAGCTGGATTTAATCAGTTTATTACGCGAGCAAGTGCTTTTTGCTTTGTTGCACGAAAGGGCAACAGTTTATGTAGATAACAAAGCAGAGCAAGAAGAGGATGGAGATGATTCTGTAGAAACACAACTTTATTCAGCTCAATCTCAAATAATACATACAATAGTAAAATCCAATTCTACCGAATTTGCTACAGGAATTAATGTAATTCTCCAGGTTTTAAAAACAGTTGAACTGGTAGATTGCATTGTTTTAGGTGAGGTTATAGATACTTTAAGTTACTGCATTGTTGAGGAAAATTCTTCGGATATAATTGACCACTCATTTAGAAAATACACAGCTTGTACAGTGGGAGAATATCTGTTTGGCCTTAGAAACCAGCAGGAGCCAAATCTGCGATTCTTCGGTAGTGTCAGAGATATTTGGGAAAAATTGATTGACCTGCTGTGGCAATGGTCTAAGAAAAATCTTCAGTATGCAACTCAAGCAGATCAATGGCTTATGGAGTTTTTAGAGCGTTTTCAAGAAGTATTACTTCCTGATTGGTGGTTGAGAACAAAATTGTACCGTGTTGGCAAATCAACGAATTATAGACTCTTCCGACTTTTACTTTTCAAAATGCTAATCCAAAACCCCGAACTCTTACCCCGTAGCAGAAATGACGAAAGTGAACTTTTAGTTCAACTTCTTGCTGAACTCTGGGATTCAGATCGCAGTTGGATAATAGATAGACAACCTCGACCTAGTGACCTGATGACTTTGTTGGGGCAGTTACAGGAAATTGACGCGCTAGGAGCAACAAGACTAGGGGATGAGATAGCTAATTCCTTAGCACATGGCTCTGATTGAACCAAGTATTGAATGCAGATTAGGTTGAAGAAAGCGACAAGGTGGTCAATACTTGCTTTGTAAATAACTAAATGGCGATCGCACTGAACACATTTCCTGCCTGTGATAGAAAATTTACCATTAGGCTCTCTCATTTTGGTGGGGCTGGTGAGGGATGTTGAACTCAAGCATTTCCCCAAGCGATCACATATCTCAACACGCTTAGCCTGCGCTTTGGGCAGTCGGATTTCCTTGTCGCAGAACGCCTGTCTGCTGATGTTGGCCTCAGATACTCAATCGGGATCTGCGATCGCAAATTGCACCTTTTTCCCCGGCTTGCCCAAACTGCGTGCCAGTCGCGCAATGTGATACGACAACTAGGAACCAGTTCCTCCCGCACTTCTTTGTCTGAAAACATTCTAACCGATTCGTGTTTTCACCTTCTTATTAGAAGAATCGCTGTTTTTAGGAAGTGCTTTTTCTTTCGGTATTCTTTATTTGGGAAAGCCCAGCGAAAAGCTGCCTACAACTGTCCTGAACCCGCAGTGAATTCAGTAACGCTTACAAGGCAGGCTTCCAGTAAATGCAGTCGATGTGCACTTCGCGAGCAGAATACCCAATCGATCGTCCAGGGGCTTTGAAGTCTCTCAGTCCTCCGTTCCACCTCCTTCTGTGGCGAATAAAGAGGCTTGGAGTGAACCACGGGGCGCTTTTACGGTCATCAGAAATTCTTGGGAAAAACGCTGCTGCCAGGAACGCGAAGGTTTGATAGTGCTCAACTCACGTATCTCCTAGCTCCTGTAAAATCTGTTCTACTGTTATTTTCAGCGGAGGTAAATTATTCTGTACGATCGCCCAAACTAGGTTCAGCGACACTCGGAAATATTCATTGCATCTAATATATCTTGCAGCCGTTCCGCTTCCCGCCTCATAGTGGTACAGCCTCCTGCAAAACGCGCTCGCGAATCCGTTCTTTGAGCATATCGACTGTGGCGATATCAACCTTACGATTGAGTAGTTGTTCCAAATCAAGCAATAGCCCACCTGGAAACCAAGGCGTGATTTTCTCGCTTGTCGTAATCCACTAACAAATCAATATCGCTTTCTGGGGTCGCTTCGCCCCGCGCTACAGAACCGAATACGCGCACGTTGTAGGCTCCGTGCTTTTGGGCAATGGCGAGAATTTGCGATCGCTCATAATACAGTAATTCTTGAATGCCTAATCCTGTTTTTTCCATCAAGCCCTCCTCAACAGGGGTCATTGTTAGTTAATCAGCGAAAGTAGCTTAAATCTTTAAGCATTCAAAGCCAAGCTATCAGACATTGTAGAGTATTGTATTATGCTCTCATAAGCTTTCAGAGTTAACAGGAGTTCATGTGGGAATGCAAATTGAACCCTACGACCCTCACCACCAAGATGGCAGTCATTCGTCTTTCGCCAAGAGCATGGACTCCGGTCTTTGATTCGATTCAGAAGGCGATGAACGCTGATGTGTACCAGGCGTTCTATCCGAATCATTGGCGCGTGAGCCAGCAAAAAGCTGTCGAGGATGTCTGTGCTGCGGAAGACACGAATGTATGGGTTGCGATCGATGCAGGTTCTACTGTGGGCTTTGTAGCCGTGAAACTACACGTTTGGGACTGCATGGGTGAAATCTACATGGTTGCTGTCGATCCAGACTTTCAAGGTCAAGGGATTGGCACCGCTTTGATAGAATTTGCTCCCTGTTGGATGAAAGATGCGGGGATGTCTATTGCTATGGTTGAGACTGGGGGCGATCCCGGTCATGAAAGAGCCCGCCACACCTATGAAAAGGTGGGCTTTGAGCTATTCCCAGTCGCCAGATACTTCAAGAAGCTCGGTAGTGCAGATGTTAAGTCTCAAGGTTTACTTGGTTATAGAGGGGCGATCGCGATCGCCCAATCGAGTCATGTTTGGTTTCACGTTATCTAGTGATTTATAAGCAAGGACGTGACAGGCTCAACCCAACCTACAGCGAGGGGCGATCGAACTGAGCGTCCCCAGCATGGTTATGAATTGATTAAAGAGCTTCCTGGTCAAAACGCTGAAGGTTGACCGTAGCTGAGAGCCTTTCACAACGAAGAAGCTTCTCTAATTGATTGATGCTAATGAACCTGCCTCCCCATCTAGTTTTTTAATGTCTCTGTATAGGCATACCACACCTGAAGATATCTAGAGGAATTCTACCGATCCACCTGATTTAGAGTGATATAGAGAAAGATTTTGCCGATCCACCCTGTTTCGGAGGATAGACAGAATCGTTCAGCCCCTTATATAGTTATGCGACACGGGAGCATATCCCCAATTGCGTGCCGGACAGTGTACACATCTACCCATTTAATATAGAGGATATAGCTTTAGGAACGAGATTGTGGAATTCAAAGAACGCACCCTAATGACAATTGCGGACATGATCTGCGGAAATTCCGAGGCAGAGGCCTTTTTCGTTTATCGCAAGAGTAGCTATCTAACGCAATTCTTTCAGGATTGCGCTACTGAGTTTGTGCATGACGGCTCCACGCGCCACTATTGGGTCGCTAATACTCTTCGGCAGATTTTTGCCGAGCCACATCCAAACGCTCAAACGCCACCAGCGACGTTTTTGCGCGTCATACAAGCATTGATGGACTCAGCAGATGCAGTGAACGAAGGCAGTGATAGACCGGGTGCGCTAGCTCTACTCAATAACGCCTTGGCGCGTGAAGGTTTTGAGGCCTTCTACGCTGAAGATAGGCAGTGCTATTTGCGACATATTGCGACCAAAAAAATTGTATCGGCTGCCACTGACCCGCACCGTCCGTTCTCGCCCTCTGAGCTTAAGAGAAGAGCGCTACTACTCGCCTACTTAGAAACAGCATCGGAGGATGAACTCATCGAGGAGGTTCTACTGCCCCTATTCCGTCAATTGGGATTCCATCGCATTACAGCCGCTGGTCACAAAGACAAGGCACTGGAGTACGGCAAGGATGTGTGGATGAAATTTATCCTCCCGACACAACACGTTCTCTATTTCGGTATCCAAGCGAAGAAGGACAAGATTGATTCTTCAGGCGTTACCAAATCGGGCAATGCCAATGTGGCTGAGATCCACAACCAAGTCATGATGATGCTGGGTCACGAGATTTTCGACCCTGAGATTGGAAAGCGTGTTCTTGTAGATCACGCCTTCATTGTTGCTGGTGGGGAAATCACCAAAGCTGCTCGGAACTGGATCGGTAACAAGCTTGATGCCTCAAAACGCAGTCAGATCCTTTTCATGGACAGGGACGATATTCTGAATCTTTATGTCGTTACGAACCTACCACTCCCACAAGGGGCGACACCTGAAGCTCCCGTTGCTGAAGATGATAAACTACCTTTTTAGTCTCTCTCAAGAAAGAAAACAATGAAAGTGCCGTATAGCAATTCACTTGCAGCGGACTGCTGAAAGCTGCTAGCGGTAGTGCAGAGGTGACTTGTTGAAGATTGATTTCGCGATCGCCTCGTATCCTTCAATTTATTCCTGTAGAAAGAAGAAAGTCTTAGAACTGCCTACTAAAACACGAGCCAATCGTCTACCAATTTGAAGCATTTGAATTTTTTCACTTTGCAGATGCGGAATGCTAGGGAATTTAAGCTGCAAACAATCAGAGGGGATTTGTTGTGAAATCTCGAAGACTGCAATCAGTTCCGCGATCGCCACCAACCCGAATTTGCGAGAAACTAAACCCAGACAAAACCCCACACCCCCGCCATGCCCAAGAGCCCTGAGTGCGATCGCTGTCTCCTCTACGGCCGCAACCCACACCTCGTCTGTGCCGTGCATCCCGCAGGCCCCAACACCGACACTTGCTTAGACTTTCGAGAAGACCCCAACGCCGCATTGGAGGAATTGTGGGAACCTGAAGGCGCGAGCTACTACAACGGCGAACTCATCCTGCAACCCCGTCAGCGATGGACTTTGGAACAGCAGCTAGAGCTTTTGGATACGCACCCACTGTTTACCGGCCGGTGTCCCCGGTGCGAACTCCCGTTCCCTAAGTACGAAATCCCCCCGGTGCATTGGGATTGCGCCGAGTGCGGGTGGGTGGATGACTCGGTGTGAGAGCTGCTGGGACTAGGCGGTCGTTAGTTTTATTGGCTGCTGGGCGATGGGAATTGAGCCGGGGAAATTGGCTCTGCTGCTGTCACTTAAGGAAGAAGGAAAAGGGCTGCTAATTCTAAATTTGCGATCTTCGCTTCCCAGTCTTTAGTACAGTAGTGCAGCAAACCGCAACAAATGAGTTCGGTTAACCAGAAACAAACTGCTTCTGGAGAAATTAGAATTTACTAGACACCGTTTTTGTTTATTTAATTATTAATTAAAAGTGAGTTTACTTCGAGAAATTCAGGAAAATACCTGCAATCCAGCTTTGAAAGCATCAAATATTTTACGTCAGTGTAAAATTTTAGCAGCAAGATTGGAATACCAGCCATTAAAAATCTGGTTGGATAGCGAGCTAAATGGATATCCATCTCATATTTCTTTACCTGAATATAGAATTATCACAGGAATTTTATTTGAAGGGGATTTTACCAATGGAGCTTGGCTTTATAAAAACTATGTTTTTAATATATCGAAAGATTTGCTAGATTCTAGTGGCTCAGGAATAGATATTTCTCAAATAAATACTATCTATCTCCGCCAAAATATCAGTGCTTTGGAAAGCCTGATCCGTACTGATGAATCAAATTTAAAACTCGCTTTACCAGGTAATATAGCTCTTATTCTAGGACAATTTGTAGAAAACTTAGAATCGAGTTACCATTGCATAAGTGCTGCGCGGCTTATAAATGTTAGCACTATAGTAAGTATATTGGATGTTGTAAAAAGTAAAATTCTAGATTTTACTTTACAGATAGAAGCAGAAAATCCAAAGGCAGGCGATGTACAAATTGGTGACAAGCCAATCCCAGATAGCACTTTAAATATGGTTTTTAACAATACTATCTTTAGCCACAGAGGTGATAATATAAGTTACAATGGCGATGGTTGTGTAATTACTGAGGAAAATATGTCAGATTCTAAATACGATCAGCGTGGAGCTAATTTCTCTGAAGGCGATTATATCGACCAAAAAGGCTCGTCGATAGGGATTGGTGTTAATAAAGGAGGAGTCCAAGCTGAGAAGATAGCAGGAACCATCAATGAAGCTCAAAACGATAGCCTGCAACTGATAGAGTTGCTGCGCCAGCAAATCGAAGCTCTAGATAACCAAGAAGTACGTCGTGAAGCATTGGAACATTTGGATGACTTGGCAACTGAGATTCAATCTTCAGCCCCAAAGCCATCGAGGATCAAAGCTTTTTCGAGCGCGCTGTGGAATGTAGTTAAAGATATTTCACTGGTTGCTAATGCCGTAACTGCACTAGCAGAAAGATTTGGCGTCCACTTGTTACCTTTACGATAGGCGATCGCTTTGAGGCAAAACCCAGAGGAGCTAGTGCTTAGTGATGTTCTTGCCGGACTTCAGATTCCTGCCAATCTTGAATAGCCCTGACAATAAAAACACCTACTGGGTTATCAATGGCTTTTTCAAAAACGACCAGACCCCTTTCATTGGCAGCGTCGATCGCTCGCTGTTTCCAAGTTGGATCGCTCTCTATACGCTCGATAGCTTTTGCTGCTACTGCCATCTTTTCTGCTGTGGTACGGGGAGGGTTGGTTTGAGACAGTTGCTCCAGGAGTTGGCGAATCTCTGCGGCTGCCTCGACTAGATTTTGTTTCTCGGCTTCGTTGATAGTTCCAGCTAACTTCTCTGTATTGATTTCTCCATGATTGACTCCAACGCCTATTGAAGATTTGCTTTGATCGATATTCATTTCATTCATGATTGCTCCTAAATTATCTCCATAATTATTGCCGTAAACATGAAAAATTAACTTGGCATCTTCACCGTCTCCCAAATTAATCTGCAAGTCGGTTAGGTAATTTTCAATATAATAAATAAATGGCTTAACTATACTGTGGTTAAATTTATTTACTACATCTTGTTTTTTGCTGCTGGAATAGTCACCTTCTACAAGCCAAGCTAAATGCCAGTACCCATCGTGGTTGTTGTCATAAAATTTTTCCAATCCATACTGAAGAAGTTGATGGGTAAAACTTATCTCATCATCAGGCGATTCATCAGGAACTTTATATTCTGTTTTTAATGAATCAAAACATATAGGTTGGATATCTGATTTTGTATGGTTATTTCTCAGAAAATCACTAATGATTAAGTTTCGATCGATAAAGTTCACAAATCTTTTAAGGTTTTGCATTCCAGCATCTGGTGTCGTATGTATAAGGCGGTTAGCATACATTCTAAAGTCAAACGATATTTTCTTGAGTTCGTTCTTGCTGATTTTAATATCTATCTCCATTTCATCTCACTCCACAACAAGGACAGTAAACACCAATTACCTTATTTAGAGGTCGGGTTTTAACAGTTACTTGACAGCAAACAAGTGTAGTTATCTCTAGTTCTTCTTGTTCAAATAATATCTTTTCTGCTTCGAGTTTTGGTAGTTTACCAGCTTTGAAATTCACAAACTTATTTCTTTTGGTGCTTTTCTCTAAATCTTTCACCCACTGATTGAGTAACGACTTTGCATAGTTGCTAGCAATAATTTGGGCTTGTTCGATAACCTCATCTCTTAAAAACTGATTGTGTTGGTCTCGCAGTCCGCAGTATGGACAAAATATTTCGATGATATCTTCCCTTTGAAAGTCTTCTACTGTCAGTTTAAATCTATCATCACAAAAAGGACATTGAAGCGTAATAAATCCATCATTATCACTAGGAACCTTTATTTGAAAAGCTACATCAGCCATATTGTTTTACCCCTACAGTGGCACTAAGACCATTTCCAAAGGAAGTAACCAAGCAAATCGCGATCACTTCACACATCCTCATCACCCCTCCTCATCCTTCCACCCGCAGCCGGGATGGGGACAATCCCCCGCAGCGGTATCCTTAAATTATCAGCTACGCAAAAACGCTCGTTCGACACCCCACCTGAAAGTGCAGCCGACCAATCCCCCAACAAACACCCAGAACGCGCATTGAGGCAGCACGGTTAACAAGACAAGCTCATGCGGCCAGGATTGCCATAAACGAAACATTATTGCGGCGATCGCGGCTAGTAAAGCTATTTTGCCAGCAGTTGCTTCATCGGTTAGCCACCCCGATATCACTGCCATCCCGCAGGCGATCGCCAGTTCGACCGACAGCACGAAATTCAAGATGTTGGTGGTGTTGGTGAGGAAATTGTGCAACAAAGTTAGTGAATTCATTGGGTTGATTTTTTAGACTACTCCCCAATCTAGCAAGCTTAACAGAAGTTGTGTAGCCACTGCTTTTCAAGTTTCCTCACCAACGCTCGTCATCCCAGGAATCACAAACTAAAAAACCCAGGGGTCGCCGGGACTGTGTGCGATCGTCAAGCGAGTTTCTACTGCTGTGTACTTTGTGTGCTCTGACTTGGCGATCGCTCAAGAGTCAAACAAGCGTGAAATGATGGCGAGGCACTAAGAAATATGGAATGCAGAGAATGACTGACTGGTCGCTCGAACAAATCAATTTGCTGGACACCGACTACGCCGACATCCTCGCCCACAGCAGCCATACCCAATTCGAGCTGCAACTGGTAAAATCGGGCATTAACCCATCAGAAGTCCGCATCACAACGAACTTCATCACTCTGGTGCGCCAAAAACCCAATACTTCCGAACAGTGGGCAGCTTTAACCGAGGCTTGGGAAGTAGCTTGCGAGTATGAGCCCACCGTTGAAGATTTTCGCTTATTGGCAGAATTCCTGTGGGAGAATCAAGACAGTGTTGAAGTTGACATTGACTGCTGATAATTTTGAATTAAATTTACTTAACAGAGCGATCCCCATATTTTGAAAAGATGAGCTTTTACCGCTATGCCTAAACCCAAGAGGTATCCCGACAATTGGCAACAAATTGCGCTCTCGGTGAAAGAAAAGGCGGGCTGGCGTTGTGCTAAGTGCCATCAACAATGCCTCCGACCCGGTAAACTCCGACCCGGTAAACCGAGTGGCTTAACCAAATCTGAACGTTGTGCCTTAACTTTGACGGTACACCACCGCAATCGGATACCAGAAGACAACCGCCCAGAAAACTTAATTGCTCTGTGTACCGCGTGTCACCTGTCCTACCACAATCGCGGTCAGTCCAACGTATCGCCAGGACAATTATCCCTGTTTCCTGATGATGCGATCGATTGGGATATCATCGCTTCTTTTGGGGAATTGGCACAGGGCAATTGATTTGATCCGAATCTGCTGCCATCCGCTTCATTAATTTGAGAGCAGCCGTGCAATCTCCCAATGCTCGGTGTCCGCCATTTAGGGGAACATACCGATAATATGAGTGATAATAACTCCAGTTTCCGGCCCATTGTGCTACCCATTCCATCAAGCATTCGGAGCGTTCTTTTAAATTGAGAATTGGCAAGCCGTGCAAATAGCAACAGTAATTCAATATTTTAATATCGAATTCGGCATTGTATATCAAAATCCGTTTATCTTTAAGGACTTCAACAATGCGGGGATAGACTTCAGGGAAGGTAGCAGCATCGGCTACCATTGCATCGCTAATGCCGTGAATATTTGTTACTTCTGCGGGGATGGGAATTGAGGGTTTGATGAGGGTATCAAGCAAGGTTTTTTCAGTGCGATCGATAATTGCTATCTCTACAATTTCAGCATCGTATAGCCCCGTTGTTTCAGTATCCAGAATCACCCAATCGTTCTGGCTTAATTGCTCCCTTGCCCAAAGAACAGCACTCACCCTATCTCTTTCGATAAAACCAACTTCCCGATACCACTCTTGATAATCCCGCTTGATTTTGGCTTTGAGACGATTAGCGGCTAAAGTTTCTAATTGTTTGGGAGATGGCTTTCTTTTGGGTCGGCAGGATTCAGGATTAGTCGAATCGTAGAGGAACACGTCGTATTTTCGGGTTGGGATAACGCCGGAAGGTTTCAGAGGCGATAAACCCAATTCACCCAACTGCTTTTTAGTTTTCAGGTGCGGTGGCGACTCGTTGGATTCACCCCACCAACTGTATTTGGTTAGTTCCATATTTGATAGCCCAATATCAAAACAGCACATTCCAAATATAACTCGATTTGTAGCCTTTAAAAACCCACACACCAGCTCATAAAGCAAGTGAAATCGCAAGAAAAAACCCCCAGATTGGGGGATGAGTCGCCCGCTGCAAAACTAAACGACAATCTAATTATTTTATCAAAGAAGCGTCACGGCCTGCGAATGGAAACAACTAATCCCGCTTCACCGTTACTCTTCGTTCGGCTCTATTTTATGAAAATTGCTTGTAATATCCTGCCGTACCCAGGTTGGCATTTCTTACCTGTTACCTTCACAATTTCATATTTTTAACTATCTCAAAAGATTGTTTGAGATATTTCAATATTTGCAGCATTCACCCAATTCGGAGCTAATCTCCACTCAGCAAGTCAAACGAAATCAAGACTTCCCGGACGCAATCTCCCAGCATCCACAAAAAACAAAATTCGCCCAGCAAGGGGTATCGCTGGGCTGTTTCGTGAACGGCAGATAGCTACTCTAGATGCTGGTCAATTAGGGCAATCAGTTGAGCGATCGCCTTCTGTTCTTCTAAGAGCAATTCCTTAAGCTGGCGCATCTGCTCCTGATTCGGCGGACGGTGTACCAAATCATCAACGAAGTCAAGCAAAGGAGACTTTCTAAAAGGTCTACTCAAAGCAGCTTCATCTCGCAAGCGCTTGGTTCGCTCTAGCTTTGACCGTTGCAATCGGTTTTTCTCCTGACGGCGTGCGATAAGTCCATCAAGTCTTTGACATTCGTTTCCAGTCTTCTTCATCTCCATATATCTCTTTCACTTGTTGTTTCAACTCGGTTATCTGCTCGGTAAGACTTGCCACCTGGTCTTCAATAACGTCTGTTTTATCCTCCTGGATTTCCAGAGAAATTTCCACAGATTCGACATATTCTGTTAACTTTTGTATTGGATCGGGCTGAAGCGTGTCGCCGTTAGGGGTGTCACCGTTAAGCCCGTTGCCGTTGGTCATAGTCATTCCTCACTGGTGTCTGATAGAAGAAACTGGCGATCGCTTTTGATACAGTTGAAACTATCGCCAGCATTGCGACAAAGTTGTTACTAAGTTGTTACCAAGTTTTATACCAATTAGTTAGTTGGACTCAATGGGATTCGCTTGGTAATAATGCTCATGAATTCACCCTCACTGGGAGCAGGCATCAAAAAACTCCACTCGCTGATATGAGCGAACTGTAGTTTGTAAAGCCAGCGAATCATGTGAGTAACCCCGTAGCTCGATCCAAAAATCATTACCCTTACACGTTCATAGCCATCAGAGTGAGCTGGCAAACTGTCGGCACCTCTGATGAACGACGGCAAAGTATCGTCTGGACTAGGCACAAAATCCAGATTTTGGGAATAAACCAATTTGGGCGTGAAACTTGGTTGCGAATCAACCAATTGCTGCGTGAAACTCGGTGTCGTTGGCAACCCAATGCCAAAGTTTGCAATCATAATTCAAGCCTCTTACTCGTTCTAGGGGATTAGTCGCGTGGGGGATGTTCCAGATATTCTTTCTTGGCGTGATTAGTTGTAGGTTGCATGATTGCCCTATAAAAAAACTCAACCCATTCACCGGAATCAAAGAGAAATTTGAGACGACATCTTCTATCAACTCAAGAATTAATCGTCCCTCCCATCTCCTGCTGTGGGTGCTGTCGATGCTATCGGTGCGTTAGATTCACTTGCTATTCGCCAGCACAGCGCACTTGCTAGTTCGTTTTGTTCGACGCGACTAAGAGCTCGCACTGTGGGAAACCAAAGCTGCAAGTGGGATAAGTCGTTGTTGACGCTACCCGAATATGCTTGGAACGGGTCGCTCTCCAAACAGACGAACGTCCTCAAAACGTACAATTCATCCGAGTTGAGTCCATCCAATCTGTTGATTAGAGATTCTAGGGAGTATTTTTTGGGTGTTGTGTACGGAGTAATCGCTTGTTCTCCCAGTTGCCACCAACTCATTACGTTGGCTCGTTCGGTGGCACACAGAATCTCTGACTTGCGGACGCACACGTAAATCGGTTGTCCGTCTTCTTTTATCAAGTTGTCCTGGTCATCCAGCAGCCGACCTGTGACGGTTTCAGAACGAACATCGGTTACTTCGATGCGTCCGATGGTCGCGGTAACGCGGGGGTTGGGTATTTCTACAAAGCTGGGCTGGGCGGCTTGTGATGGCTGCCCGTAATCTGCGAACATAAAATTGCTCCTTGATAGCTGGGTCTTATCAGCGAATGGGAGAAGTCCCGGCATCTGTGTTTGCAGCACTGCGCCGGGGCGTCACTCCCACCCTAAAACCTGCGATTAGGGCTGTCAAGAAGTTTACCGTATATTAGAAGGTATTTATTTCGGGTGATTTGCTAGCGCGATGATTTGAGGCGATCGGCAATGATGCTGGAGAGTTCGGGATTATTGCCTGCCGCGTCGAGGATGGAACGGAGAGAATTGGCATAAGCGAGGGTTCGTTCGTACTGTTCGGGCATTTTCTCGAAATCAATGCCGCTTCCCCATTTACTCGAAATAGTCTCTGTTTGCACGGCTAGGATGCGGCTCAACAAGCGAACGCATTCCGCTCTATAGCCCCTCGTAGCTTCCATCTGGGCATCGGCATCAAACCACTGCCTACAAAACTCTCGTGCTTTCACAGGTTTTACAAATTTATCTATAGAACGTCTTTTTAGTGCAAACATAAACTACCTCGTTTACCATATATGTTATGGTATTTTATAGAGATAGAATCGCTTGAGTTTACACGATAATATCATGTAATGAATGCTGAAAACTCCGTAGTGGTGGTGTTCGCCAAGCTGTGGTGCAGTACGGTTCGTTTGCGACAACAATCAAGAAACGGAATATTAAAGGTATAACAGGGGAGCAAACTATGACCGAATCCACTAGAGCCGTCAGAGCCTTGGTACAAATAGGTTCCTTAACAGTCGATGGTTTTATGCTGCCAGACGGCTCGTATCGGATGAGCCAAACCCAAGTCGCCGAAGCAGCGGGCTCTCAAACGGCGCAACGTGTCCGATTTTTACGCTCAAACGCCGGCGAAAGCTTGCTGGGTGAAGGTTACATGAGTACGATTGTTGAGCGCGAAGAAATCGAAATCGAGTCTGAACCCGGTAGTCGGGGGCAAAGTCGGTTTCTGTCCGTCCCTCCAGAAATTGCCAGCGCTTACTGGCTGTGGCAAGCTCACCGGGGGAACAAAGCTGCTTTAACTATGAGCATGGGACTTATTACCGAATCTCTCGAACGGCGGTTTGACGAAGCTTTCGGCGTTACTCGCACCGAGACTGAACGAAACGAATTGCTCAGCCAGCGAGTCCAGCAGCTAGAACGCGATATCAGAGAAGCGTTTTGGGTTGACGATGAAGCCAGAATCGAACGCGACTACTACGAGCTACTGCTTCGAGAAAACGGCATTGACCCTTGGAGAATTCCGGGGGCTGAGGAGGAACCGAGTTAATTGCGATCCCCAAAATTGGAACTTTTCGATTCGGAAATTCCTTGGTAGCCAGCAGTCCAAGAAACCCATCTTTCCTGTTCAATTAAAGAGCAATCGACGAATGGAAGATAATAAGATTTCTCAATTCATTCAAGCGCTTAAATTCTTCGATCTAGAGTTAGAAGAAATGACCGGGAAGCCTGGTTATGAAGATAGAAACGGCAAAGTGATTGCGGTAAGGAAAAAAGGCGATACATCGCGGATACTGTGCGCTTATTCAACCTATGACGAACTGTTTGACTGGGCAAAAAAACAATTCCGCAACCCCAATTAACGCTTTGGTTGAGGATAATTTTACAGTCGTTTATCACCATTGGAAAGCCGCCGCACTTCCTGCCCTGTTAGATCGCTCCCAACAACCTTGGTATATACCGCTGCTTGGCGTACATCAGCTCTGATTTTGCTTGCGATAATCCCAAGGACGCTGACCGCCACCCTGAAGCCGCCACACTCCCAGCTTTTGCGATCGCCCCATCTCCTCTGCGGTATCGAATACATCAGCATTGTGGCAGTTGCCGCTGTACTGTTTGTAATGGTAAGCCATACCCGCTTTGAGCATTTCCTCCTGCACCGATTGTTCGCCGTTTGGTGTATCGAAGAGGACTTCGGCAACGGTGCGGTTGTACTTGTCCCGATCCATTTCCACAACGATGACTTTGTTGGAGGCTTTGGCGATTAGGGAACGCAAATAATCTCGCGATTCGATACCCAGCGGTTGTTTGGCTTCCGGCGCATCGATGCCGCACAGTCGGAGCTTTTGTTCGCGATTGTCACACTTAACCCGAAAAGTATCGCCATCGTACACCGAACCATCTATAACGGAGCAGCGGAGGGATGCCGTTTCGCTGGGGCGCTTGGCTAGTTTGGGTTTGTCGTTGTCGGGTTGGTGGAAGTGAAACCAAATCAAACCTGCGATGGCTAACAGGGGTAAGGCGTTGAGGAACTTATGCATTTATTGATTCCCAAACGCTTTTTCTATTGCAGAATATGCCAATTGTCGGTCAATCCACTTCTGGCAATCTTTAAAGGATTTGGCATCTTTAATCAATACCACTAGAGCTTTGTTGACAACATCTGGCTTGATTTTGAACTTTAAGCTGTCTGCGAGTACCGCTGCTAGTTCGGTTACTGTCATCCCAACTTCTGTCAGAGGAGAAGTTACACCAATAAGTTGCTTTGCAGTCTCTGCTATCCCTCGCAATTCTGGGTACATCGATGCCAGCGAGTTGAATTTGAACTGGGCGATCGCAGAGGCACTCAGTCCGGTCTCTTGTAGCCAAGCAGTCAAATGGTCAATTGTCTCTATGGCAGCAGCAATTTCTTCGGGAGTAGGTATCTTTGCTCTTGAGTTTTCCATATCGCAATATTAGACAACAGGGGAGGTACTTAGCAAGACTTCAAAAAATTTTAAGCCGAAATAAAGCACAAACTCGTTCGGAGTTGATATTAAACCACAAAAAGTTAAGGGATTAAGCGCGAGAAGATATCCCCTAACGGGAGAAGTTGAAAACAATTAGCTTCTCAAAGGTTATGGACTCTAACACGACTTTAATTGGCTTCTCAAATACTTGCTCTAAACCTGACAACGCTCCCCCCAGTGAAGTCAAAGAAGTGGTAGCGGTAATTTTTCCTTTTCTCACTCCGCCTCCTTTCGCTCAACTTCCCTTTAAAGTAGGCGATATCGTCAAATCTGGCAACCATTACGGCACGATAACAGCCCTCCATCAAACCGATAGACCTGTAATAATTACTTGGGATGCTAGTAACAACGAAGATAGTTTTTCCTGGAATTATACCTTAGATGAAATTCGGGTGCTTAAAATATCCCTTGTGCCTCTGTTTATTCCTCAAAAAACTACTGGAGAACTTCCCGCTTGCACAACAATTGTACTAGCTAATTCGCAACAACTACAATTCAGTAACACCACTACTTTCCAAGTAGAATCGCTCACTGAACATCACATTCTCATATTTACTCTTGACCACTATTATCTCTTTCCCATCAACTTGTTCCCTGGCTACCCGACAAGTTGTGCCATAGATGTTTTTACACCCGAACAATTAGAAGCCAGTCGCTTTTTGTCTTTCAATGACCTAAAAATTAGGGCTAAGACCCATTTATTTTTTGAAGTCCCCGACAATTTCTTAGAAATTGTCCTACCAATTCAAAAGCAGCAAATCAAAGAGAAATTGACTAAACAATTGAGTACAGAAAGTTATCACATTCTCGACTTTGATATTGCTTGGGAAGAAGCCTGGCAATATTGCCTTAAACATTTAGCTAAGAAACATGGATGGAGTGGTTTTCGAGAGGGCGATTGCCTCGAACAACGCCGAAATCAAGTGGAACAAAGGGGAATAGTTATTAGTTTGAATATTCAGGCACTACGCCCATTTCAAATTCAATGGGACAGTGGAGAAATTCAAAGCTACAGCTTGACTGAACTCAAAAGTTTAGGCATTACTCATATCCCAACTCTTATTAAATTATCGCCCAATGTTGCTTACCAAGTTAGCGAAGACGGCTCTTACTTTAAAGCTTGGCTTGGTTTCCGTACTAAAGCATTAGCTAAGGCTTGGCTAATACCTATTAAAAAGCTAGTTGGCCGCCTGAGCTACCTAATTGATTGCCAAAGTCCAGAACTTCAACATACAGGTTCTAAATACGAGTATGTTGTAGAAACTCCCCGACATAAAACTTTAAAGAAGCGCTTAGAAGCTCTGCGGGAAGTGGCTGAACTTGATTTAGAAAAGATGCCAAAATGATGGGAATTGGGAAGAAAATTGGCTATTCTGTAACCAATGTAAATGCGATTAAAAACTCTGTTACAAATCCGGAAGATAAATCGCCTAGCGGCGAAAAATGTTGACTTTCTCTACTTATAAATACCAACAACAAGGAGCAATCCGAGAAAGTCAGGGTTTACTACACCACTTCAATTAAAAGTGCTGACGAGCTAAAAGTTAGAAGATGAAAAAGATGAAAGAAATCAATATTTGGTCTGGATGCAGCATCGGAATTGGGGCAGCATTAACTAATCCCACAGAGTTAGCTTTTAGAAAAGGAAACCTCAAGAATCACTACCCAGTTGAGTTCAATGGCAAGGTTTTCCGTGATGCTGAAGCTGCTTATCAAAATCACAAATTTGGACATTTGCAACAAGATATGACAATAATGACAGAAATTATTGTTGCGAAACTTCAACAACATCCACGATTATTAAAAACAATCGCAAAATATGGTGGAGTTGCTTGGCTTGAACAATGCAATCACATTGTTGGTGTGCGCGGCTCTCGTTGGGAAGGTCAAGGCAGAAAAAGCAATTTCATTCAATGCTTGATTTCAGCTTATATCTTGGTGTGTTAGTAAGAAGCAATTGCATTCTTCACAAAGACTCAAGGAGTAATCTTTGAGTCTTTTACTGGCTATCCAAAAATTTGAGGAATTTTACCATGAACAAAATAGTAATGATTTCTGGCAGTCGTTCCATCCAGGAATTGCCATCAGAGGCTCATACATCTCTCAATCGCATCATTGAACTAGGGTTTGAAGTCAGAGTCGGTGATGCGCCTGGAGTTGATAGCTTAGTTCAGCAATACTTGCGGTCTAAGAACTACGAGAAAGTTTTGGTTTACTATGCCTTGTTTAGCGGCAATGGCAAACCCAGAAATACTTCTGGTTATCCAGTTGTTGGTATTAGCGGAAACTATAGCGCTCGCGACATCGAAATGTGTTCGCATTGTGACTACGGATTAGCCATTTGGGATGGACATAGCATTGGCACAGCAGTGAATATCAAACGAGTTAAAAAGACCAAAGTTGTGATTGTTTAACAACTAACAACAGCAGCAAAATCAGCTCAGAATTATCATAAAATTCAGAGCTGATTTTTGATTAAACAATACTTATGATAACTTTTTTTGTCAATGACATAATCAGAGTTTTAGGTAAGTTCGCATAACGAAAAATCAACCATTACAGCCATTCTTTTCTGAAATTCGGAACTATTGTTATAAGTCAGTTTTGATTTGAATGTTCCTCCTACTCCCCCTCAAGCTAGCGCTTATTAGGATGCGAACGAATTAGCATTACTGTACACTAATGATTCAAACTTTACTAGAACGACCGCAGGAATTTAAACAAATTCCCTTTACTCTCAAGCCGCAGCAGCAGCAAGCACTCGACAATTTGAGAACATTTGCAAGCAGCACTTCCGCATTCTTCTTGCTTTGCGGTTATGCAGGCACTGGAAAAAGCACACTTATTTTCCTTATAATCAAAGAACTCTTGGCTCAAAGCAAGCGTATTGCCCTTACTGCACCTACTAACAAAGCCGTCGGTATCCTCAGAAAAATGGCAGCATCTCAAGGCATTTTCGGAGTAGATTTTATGACAATACACCAGCTTTTAGGCTTAGGCATGGTTCGCAAAGAACAAGAGAAAGTCTTAGAACAGACAAGCTGTTGTTACCTCCACCTCTATGATATCATTTTCCTCGATGAATGTTCGATGGTTGGAACTCAATTGTGGTCTTGGATTGAGCGCAGATTTGAACATACTCTCTTCAATCAGCGGAAATTAATTCTCATGGGCGACCCAGCGCAACTTAATCCTGTTGGAGAAAAGCGCTCGCCTGCTTTCAATATTGCCAATAAAGCTGTATTAACTCAAGTGGTTAGACAAGCTGGAGAAAGCCCCGTCCTTGATTTTATTACGGAATGTCGCTCATTTGTCAAGAGTAAAACAGATGTCTTTTTGCCACATCCGAATTACAACTCATTGGACAAATCTAACGGTGCATTCAAAGTTAAACCAGAAGCACTCATCCAATATGCTATCAAAACCATCAAGCAAGAATTTGCCTCAAATCCTGATTGCTTTCGGATTTTGTGCTGGACAAACAAGCGAGTCAACTATTACAATCAGGCTGTTCGAGAACAACTTTATGGTCGAACAACTGCCAGATTTATATCTGGAGAAAGGTTAATTACTAAGAAACCAGTTCTCGCTCCTGATGGTAAGACTGTGATTTTAGCCACATCAACTGAATTTACCATACAGCAAGTTGAAATAAGTCAGCACTACGGCTACCGAGTATGGCTGTTGAAGATTGTGACTGATGATGGTCTATTTCGGCAAATCTTTGTGCTGCATGAATCGGAAAGTAAGCGCTACCAAGCTGAATTGAAAGAGAAACTCAAAAGTGCCAAACGTAATGGATTTCTCTGGCGGAAGTATTACTGGTTTAAAGATGACGTATTTGCCGAAGTTGACAATTGCTTTGCCCTGACTATTCACAATTCTCAAGGTAGCACTTTTGATGAAGTTGGTTTGGACAGCAATGACATTTTGACTCGACTTTTGGTAGGCAAGGAAATGAGCACCCAAGAGAAACTTAAAGAGTACCACCGTCTTTTATATGTTGGAACAAGTAGATGTCGTCAACGAATACTATTTGTCCCTCCTAATTCATTCCGAGTGCAACGAGTATTAGCTCAATTGTAGAGGAAGGGGAGGGGGAAGGGGAAGGGGAAGGAAAGATAATTTTTCGCTTTTTTGAGTTGAACCTTCTTCTCTCAGGACTTACGCACACGATGCCAGAAATCGGGTTTCTTCGTAGATATCTAGTTGAGAAAGCAACAATTTTTCAGAGAAATCCGGTTGATGAGCGTAAGTTCTGTTATCTCACTTATCAAAATCTAAATAATCAGTTTGCTTCAACTTGAACATAACGCGAGTTTACTGAACTTGTTCCACCCTTACCCCTCCCCTTCCCCTTCCCCTTCCCCTTCCTCACTGCTATCGCAGCGACCAATCAAATTCTTGACACCCGACTAATTATTATGGCAAAAACTCGACTTTCTGGAACACATTCTAAAGAGGAAGTAGTGGAGAGAACAGCTAAGAAAAAACGCTCAACTGTAACAGTCAGTAATTTGACTCCTACTACGAAGCCATCAGTCAAAAAAACAACTAAGCTTTCTTCTCCCCTACCCAAAACAACACAAATAGAAGAAGTAGCAGCGAACTACATCACAGACATTGGAACTTCTACACCTTCTGACACCCCAACAAATTCCACTCCAGAAAACCATCTCAATAATGAAATCACAGATTCTCCAACTCCGACATCTTCCCTATCGGCTGTTGAACTTGCCTGCAATTCAAGAGAATTCAACGATTATATACAAGCCCTGAAAGGCATCATTCCCAGCAATAGCAGCCATCCCATTTTGTCCAATATTTTGATTGAAGCTGATGCAGAAACTCAACATTTGCATCTAACTGCCTACAACTTAGAATTTGGAATGCAAGTGAGCTTTGGTGCGAATGTCAATCAATCTGGAAAGCTTACCCTCCCCGCACCCATACTTGCTGACATTCTGGGAAAATTTCCTAACGGCAGCCTCACCTTAAAGAGTTCTTGTGAAATTATTAAAGGAAGCGGCGTTCCATCAGTCAGTGCCACTCTGAGTGCGTCAAGGAGCAAGCACGCCATTCGCGGGCTAGCTGCGGACGAATTTCCGGCTATCCCCAGCGTTCAACAGAAACTTGTAACGCTTCCTGCTAGCGTGTTAATTTCTGTCCTAAAAGCTAGCTTATTTGCTGTAAGTTCTGAGGAAAACAAACGCATTTTAACAGGAGGGAATTTTCAACTCAGTCACGACGCAGACAGAGGACTCGATCAACTGAGAGTTTGGACGACAGATGGGCATCGGGTAGCAATGGTTTTAGGATTGAACGAAAGCAGCAATTCCCACCTTTTGAGCAGTCAAATAGTTAATTTTACTGTCCCTGCTAAGGTACTCCGGTTATTGGAGCGTTCTTTGAATTCTGCTGACAAAGTTACGATTTACTATGAAGGTTTGCCAGACCTACCTAGTAATTTTGTCGCATTCGAGTGGAATAATTGGCGGTTGACCACGAAGTTGCTAGAAGGGCAATATCCGATTTGTGACCAAATTATCGCTCCCTATCGGCATCAATTTAGCCATCAAGTGGTGGTTGAGAGGCTGAGCTTTTTAAAAGCCTTAGAGCGGTTAGCTTCTCACAGCGACAAGTCTCACCTAACAGCTATTTTAGAATTCAATTTAGATGCCCAACAAGTGCGAGCATCACTCAACAATACTCTCAGTTCAGGAACTGAAACAGTTGATGCTAAACTCTGGGGCTGTGAGTTTTGTCTCAAGTGCGACATCCGCTATTTGATTGATACAGCCAAAGCGATTTCCAGCTCAGATTTGCGGGTGTTAATGGCAACTCCTACTACTCCCCTACTGATTGCACCGTTTGGAACGCCAGCTTCGGGTACAGAGGCTTTAGAGTGCGAATATATTGTCGCTCCGCAAGAATAGTCGTGCATTTGGGGAGGGGCATCTAAATTTGATGCCCTCTCCTGCAAAAATTCGGAGCCTATTGCTGTATAATTTAGGAGGGTTAAGTGATTTTTTGCAACACTAAATTGTCTACAAAGACCACATATATTTTACTATTATTTTTTGATTTGAGCAACCTTTGGGGTGGTCAATCAGTGAGTTTTAATGTTTCTCTCCATTGGTTAAAATAAGCTCGCGACCGCCGACCCTGTTGCACCTTGAAAATTTCCAAAACCGCAAGTAAGCGAGGTGTAAATTGCCCCAGTCTTGCGCTCTGGAATCAGCTTCCACTCGCTCAAACCTTTTGCTTTCTATTTTTTCTTCATGCCGTGCTTTTTTGCTGTATATCAGCAGCAGAGGGTTTAGCAATTTTTCCTTGCGGTAGTGTGTTCGGCGCGCCAGCGCTAACAACTGAGCCAGGACTTACGCAAAAAATACTTGGTAAGACTATTGGTAGCGGTAAAATGCACAATTTTTATACTACAGATAGAGCTTATGCGTAAGTCCTATGAGTTTAATTTCAGGCACGGCTCACGCCTCCCCTATCGGGGAATAGTTACCAGAAGTATTCTAACGACTCAAAATGTACCAACCACTGCACCTCAAATACCGACCCAAAAGCCTCCAAGAATTAGTGGGTCAAGACACCATCAAAACAACCTTGACCAATGCCATCACCTCCGACAAAATTGCTCAAGCTTACCTGTTTACTGGCCCCAGAGGAACAGGCAAAACCTCAACCGCTCGCATCCTTGCTAAATCACTCAATTGTTTGAATAACAAAAAGCCAACCGCCACTCCTTGCGGGGAATGTTCAAGCTGCAAAACCATTGACTCCTGTTCAAGCTTAGACGTAACTGAAATCGATGCTGCCTCTCACAATGGCGTGGATGATGCCAGAGAATTAATACAACACAGCAACTTTGCGCCAGCGATGAGCCCTTACCGCATCTGGATTTTAGATGAGTGCCACCAACTCAGTACCAGCGCTCAAAATGCTCTCCTCAAATGCCTTGAAGAACCTCCGGCTCATGTGGTGTTTATTCTCTGTACGACTGAAGCACATAAAGTCCTGCCGACAATTATCTCCCGCTGCCAAACTTTTAACTTCCGAGCCTTGTCAGTTGATGCTATTGTCGGACAATTGCACAAAATTAGCTCTGCTGAATCTATTGCGATCGCAAGTGAGGCCATGCGGGCGATCGCTCGCACCTGCGACGGAGGGTTAAGAGATGCCTTGCAATTACTCTCTCAGCTTTCACTGCTAAACTCAGAGATTACCCTAACTCAAGTTGCAGAAGTATCTGGCAGTATCAGCGAGCAAGAGTCGATCGCCCTTCTCAAAGCCATTCATTCTGGCGATACCTTAAGCGTACTGCAATCTTCGAGAACGCTCATTGACAGCGGCAAAACCCCCAAACTGATTCTCAGCAGCTTGCTAGCAGCAATGAGAGATTTGCTCATTGTCAAATCAACGCGCCACTGCCAGAATTTAATTGCAGGGCCAGTAGGCTATTCACAACTGCGCTCGCTCGCTCTTCATCTCGATTTTGAAACAATTGATGCGGCTTGTACACAATTGCAAAAATCAGAATTTCAATTGAGAACTAGCACCAATGCTGCTACCTGGTTAGAAGTCTGTCTGCTGAACTTGATGCTGTCAAGCAAACCCGCTGCCCCCGAAACGCGGTTGCCGGCAACTTCCCAATCTAATCAGCCTGACAAATTTGATCAAACTCCTCAAAAAATAGAGGCAGATTCTCCTGACTTTGAGACAACTTGGGCGCAAGTAGTAGCAGCAGCGAAACCAGGCAATCGTAGCCTCTTAAACCGCGCTCAAATTGCCGAACTTTCGGCTGATTCATGTGTGTTAGCAGTAGAAAGAAAGTACGCGAACAAGTTTCAGAGTCACCTTGAATCCGTGCAGCGGATTGTTACTAAAGCTTTAGGCCGCTCTGTTACTGTCACTGTCAAACAACAGGAGGAGTTAGCAGCATGATTAGCATCCTAATTGGGAATGACACCTACGCAATTGAACGAGAAGTTGAAAAGTTTAAGACTCAAACTCATCCTCTCTGGCGAGATTTCAACATCCATCGGTTTGATGCTTCTTCCCTGGATATAGCTATTTCTGCGGCTGCTTCAGTTCCTTTTGGTGTCGGAAGTAAACTTATCGTAGTTGAGAATTGTGATTTCAAGCAATTTGGGGAGACGGGGCTAGAACTACTGCAAATCTTGCCCCATTTACCTACCACAACGCACTTAGTTTTCACTGCTGCTGTTATCGACAAACGGCTCAAGGTAGTCAAGCATTTATTGCTGTTTGGTAAACTTAAGGAGTTTACTCTCATTCCTCCTTGGCGTACTGATTTAATTGAAAATGCGATCGCTGCTACTGCTAAACAGATGAATCTCTCAATTGCCAGAGATGCTGTCAGTTATCTAGCGGTAGCGATTGGTAACGATTCTGCTAGAAGAGTTAGTGAACTGGAGAAATTAGCCATTTATGCTGCGGGCGATCGCATTACCAAAGAAGCTGCTAAAATCCTCGTTCCAGCTACCACAGCCAACTGTTTTCAACTGGCAGAAGCTCTTTTAAAAGGTCAAGCAGTGGCGGCAATTAAGGTGCTTGATGAATTGCTATCTCGGGCAGAGTTTTCTTTAGCAATTATTGCTACTCTTCAAACTCAGTTTAAAACTTGGCTGTGGGTAAAAGCTACTCTGGATTCCGGCGGCAAACTTTCTGATAGCGAAATTGCTAGTATGTGCGGAATTAGTAACCCCAAACGGCTGTATTTCCTCAAGCAAGAGGTTAAGGAAGTATCTGCTAACTCCTTAAGTCGCTCGCTGTCCATTTTGTTTGATTTAGAAATTGCCCTCAAAACCGGAGAAAAGTCTGATTCAATGTTGCCTGCTTTGCTCAGAATCACTCAACTCACTAAATAACAGAAAAGGCTGCCGAATTAAATTAGCAGCCTTTTACAGCGTATCCCAGATTTCTGGAGTGCAGTAGGGACACGGCAATGCCGTGTCCCTATGTGGATTTATCAATCCGGGATGTACTTCATAAACGTGGAATCTGCTGTATTAGTCCTGTTTTTTTTGTTTTGGGGTAGCGATCGCCACTCTAACATTCTTCTTTTCCTTCTGCTATATTTTTAGGGACTCAATCCCAAACTTAACCTCACTTCTTGCGGGACTTCTTTGCAAAACTTTAATGCTTGACGTGCTGTATCCTTATCAGCAGAAGCCCCTGGATAACGATAAGCAACCGCAAAAGCAGTTAACGCTAAAAGTTTCTGGCGAAAAATATCATAATTAGGTTCAACAGGTAAAAGTAAATCCAATAAAAATGTCAAATTATGAGTTTTACTAAAACTAATTCCCGCAAAGCCGTAGTAAAATCCCCTTCAGCTTTATCAACCCATTCAACTGTTAGCGGATTCATAAATCAGCTTTCCTTTTTCTATAATTTCTCGCAAGAAAAAATCATTCCAGGCTAGGCGTTGATCAATCTCTACAGGAGTTCGCACTAACAAATCTATGGCAAACTTTGGTTGAACTTTATTTAAAATTTCCCAAGTTTTGCGAAAATTGCTCCCTTTGTATGGCAAAATCACTAGCAGATATACATCCGAGTCATTTTGAGGGTTTCCATAAGCATAGGAGCCAAATAAAATAATTTTTTCTGGCTGAAATTCATTGACAATAGCCTGACTTAATTGCATGATGTTCTCCCTTTCTATCATACTCAATCAATGCTCCTTTATTGATTTTTTTGTAATTAAGACCAGTCTCAAATAGGAATAAATTGCATTTAGTTTAATCAATTAAATTTATTCTAGCATAATTGTAAAGTCTGTCAAGATCGTCTTAAGTCTAAAAGGTTGTAACTCCTACCAAAAGCAGTCCGACTCCCAGTTGGTTTTTTTATTAATTTCCTCTCTCGTTCTTTTTCCTACCTATCGGTAGTAAGAGAGAAAAGATTCATTCTTAGAGTGACCAATGCCTCCCAATTATATCAACCTTCTTTCCCAACTAATAGCCAGGCATGATTTTCACCAAAATAACTTCCCAGAAGCAAGCCACTTGCAGCCAACTGCAACAGCCGATTTGTGTGAGTTTTTAGGCGAAGAGGTTATTTATCAGACAATCGCGACTGCTACAACTCCTAAGCTCTACAAAATTCCTCAAGACTTGCCGCCTTCAATAATTTCTGCTTTGCACAGCCAAGGCATTCAACAGCTTTATTCGCACCAAATTAAAACACTCAAAGCCGTGCGCCAGGGCAAAGATGTCATCCTCAGCACAGCAACAGCTTCTGGCAAATCTTTAAGTGCGTACTTGCCTATTTTAGAGGGCATTCTCCAACATCAATTTACTGCACTCTCTATTTATGGTTTGAAAGCTTTAACAGCCGACCAAAGTCAAAAACTTGCCGATTTGCTCCAACTGATTCCTGAGCCTGCGCGCCCGCGCCTTGCCCTTCTAACTGGGGATACTCCTCCCAAAACCCGAGAACAATTATTAGCTGCAAATCCTAGCATAATCAGCGCAACACCAGAGTTAATTCACTATGCGCTGAAAGGCGTTCACTGGAGTCAGCCTTGGCAGCATTTTTTAAGTCGCCTCCGCTATATTGTCCTAGATGAAGCTCACACTTTTAACGGAGTTTACGGAGCTAACATGGCTAGCTTAATTCGCCGCTTAAAATTGGCAGTAGACGAGCGCGGAGGTTGTTCTCAAAAACTGCAATTTCTGATGTTGAGTGCTACGGTTGGCAATCCCGTTAAATTAGCAAAGTTACTATCTGGTAGAAGTCGAAAGCGAAATATCAATAAACCCGAGCGGTTAGTTTGGATTAACTCTAGCGGAGCTGCTGTCCCAGAACGGCAATTAATTGTTACTAAACCGACTCATGATGCTAATTCCGATGTTGCTCGCATCATTATGTTTTTGTTGCAGCAAGGGCAAAGTGGAATTTGCTTCGGTAACGGCAGACAAGCAATTAAGAACTTGTGGGCAACTTTTAAGCAAGAAGCTGTAACTCAAACTAACTCGGGAATTGAGTCGCAAGTAGCAATTTTCTACGGCAGTTTAACAAGCGAACGTCGCACCGAAATTATCAACTCTTTGCAGTCAGGAAAAGTTAAGTGTATCCTCAGTACCAGTGCTCTCGAAGCAGGAATTGATTTGCCTCAACTTGACTTTGCTATTATTAGGGGATGGCCGGGAAGTTTGCAAGCTTTCAAACAGAGAGCTGGTCGAGCCGGTCGCACAAAATCCGGTTTAATTGTCTTTATTCCTATTGCCCAATCGCCCTTAGATAACTACTTTGCTGAACGCCCTGAATTGTTGCTGTCGGCCGAATCTGAATTGGTGAGCTTTAATGCGAATTATCCCATAGATATTGCCAAACATTTAATGTGCGCGGCTGTCGAAACAGGCATTCCTGCCAATAAGCTCAAGCACTACTTTGGCAAGAGCGCTCATATAATTGCAACGGCTTTAATTGAGCAAGGTGTTCTTCACAGAAGCCGGGATAAATTATGGGCTAAAGGCTTTCCGCATAAAGATGTAAACTTTCGAGGGGGAACGGGTGCTAGCACGATACAACTGGTGGATGCGGAGACTCAAGAAGAGATTGAACTCCTCAGTGCGGAGATTGCTTATCGAGAGGTATTTCCTGGTGCTATTTACCGCACGCAAAACTCAGACGGCTGTTTGGTGACTTATACTTCGCGCTCGCTCTTGAATGGCAAAGCTATTTTGCAAAACACCCCTGAAACTCGACTGTTTACTGTAGCGATTAGCCACACTCATACCAGCCTCAAGCAGAATTTGAGTTTGCCTCAACAAATCCCGTTGGTCATTCCAGAAGTTGAAGGAAATGTTCAAACCAATTCAACGGATAGTAAGGCAATTCCAGCTCAAGCTATTCTGGAACTGGTTTGGGGAGAAATTAGCCAACTCGTCACTGGTTATCAATTATTAACTCGCAATTACGAGTTAACTTGTCTCAATAGAAAGTGTGTCAATTACAAAGAGCATTTACCAAAATGTACTGCCTGTCCTGTTTGTGGCAAGAGAACTCGCTCTGCTGAGCTAACATCGGTTCTTAATGAGGTAAACTTTGAGCAACCTTACGAAATAAAATTTGCGACTCCTGTACTGCAAATTAGTTTTAATTCCCCGGTTGAATGTTATCTGCAACAGGTAGTAACAGCTACTCGCCAGGAATTGCTTCAATCTCAACAGCCGATTCCGCCCGGATATCAGCAATTGTGGGAGTACCCCGCGAATTTGTTGGCTATTCACAGTTTCGGCCATCAAATTTTAGCCGCTTTACCTCTGACTATTTTGGCTTCACCTAATGATGTGAATTTTCTAGTAGAGAAGAGAGGTGCAAATGACTATGCAGGACTATTTTACGATTTAGCAGAAGGAGGTTCGGGAACCTCGGAAGCTATTTTTCGTTCTCTCCCTCAATTAGCTCATGCGGCTGCTGAGTTAGCCCGCAGTTGTTCTTGCAGTTCTGGCTGTCCTAAATGTTTGATTCAGTCGGGATGCCCTGATGGTAATAAAGCTTTACTCAAGCAGGTGGGGCTGCTGCTGTGCGAAGCATTTTCTACTCCTCAAATATCAAAATAATTGGTGGAATAGACGGCTGAGAAAGGGGAATGGGGAGAGAGAAATAGGGAAAATGGGAGTGGGGAATAGAGTGTAGCTTTTTTCAAACAAAAAAGCTACGCTCTATTCCCAATTTTTTTTACTGTTTTTATTAAACAAGACGCTGCTTGCATCAACATAGAATTGTGCGAACCGCTACTGCGGTTTTTAGGGGTGCATTTTTCGGACTTGTACTCATGAAAAACCAGCTTTTATTACCAGTTATTGACTCCAAAACTAGAGAGTCAACGCTGTTACATTTCAGAAAGCAACCCTATAAACCAAAGAAAAAGCAAGCTTTAATTCCTAACCTCAAACGAGATTTAAAGCCGGGCTGGCTTTTAACAATTCTCGCACAAATAGACCGATGTTTATGGGGAAGGTGGGATTATTGGGCTTTGTGTCAAGCTGTCCCCGCTCATGCCTGGATGCGGTGGAAGATGGAGCCAATGCTAGCCATTCTGGAGAACAGAAAACCAGAAATTTTACCCAAATTTGTAATTGAGGAAACTTTGCCAGCAGAACCGATTCCCCAAATTGAATGGCAGCATTCTCCTACCGCAGAAGCCATGTTAGATAATACTCTCAATTGCATTCCTCAACATGGAGAATGGAAAACTTGGTCAGCTTGGGACTATTTGGAGTTTTTCTTGGACTGGGTTTTGTTCGCATTCGGACATCCAGCTTACAAGATTTTACCCAAAGAACCCGCCGGCTGTGAAGGTGCATCAATGCGCCTTTATCAGATGTTTGACCTGTCAATTCTCATGCTATATCCTGAAGATTATATGGGCAGACTGCTACCCCAAATCTGCGGAAAGACTGCTCAAAAAAGTTCAGGATTTTATCCGACACCCTTAGCTTTGTGTCAGTTCATATCTAAGTTAGTCAGTGGCGATAAAACAGAGCGAATTTCCAGCTTCAATGAACCTGCGTGCGGTACGGGTGCTTTAATGTTAACACAGTCAAATTACTGTCTGAGCGGTATCGGTCAAGATATAGACCCTACTCTGTTAAAATGCGCTTTGTTTCAGTTTTATCTGTTTTCACCTTGGCTGGCTGTTCCGATTTGGTGGTTGGGTCAAACTGATTTGCTCCTCGGCAATACTTTAAGTAGCGAGCGACCTCAATCAATGAACGCCACTTCTTGGTACAATGAGTGGTTTGAGCCTGTCGAGTCTCAGGCTAAAAATCATACTGATTGTCCAGTCGAACATGAAATAAGTTCAGGAGAAAGCTCAGAAGTTATTGACTTGAATGAGAGGACATCAATTCACTCAAATCCATTAGTTCAAGAAGTTGTTAAGGGCAAACGCCGACCCAGAAAGATGACGACATCGCCTCACCAATTTACGCTGTTTAATTTAGACGAGTTCTAGCTCAATACCTACCTATCGAACGATTGTTGTGGTGCAGGTGAAGAGTTGAGTAAATCGCATTTAAGGTTTTTTTCACTGTTAGCAACCAAGCTACCGATATTGCTGGCAAGCTATCACGCATGAGTTCGTAATTCGGAAAGCAACAAGCCGAAGAAAGCGCCGTCAGACACTCAGTTGCGAGCGCGACTACACAACCAATTTAGGGTGCATAAACGTCAGAACCACTAATTTATCAATGTCTATGCACCCTAAACGCCGGTAATTTAGGGTGCATAAACGTCAGAACCACTAATTTATCAATGTCTATGCACCCTAAATGACTCGCTTGCTTTAGGGTGCATAAACGCCAGAACCACTAATTTATCAATGTCTATGCACCCTAAACATCGGTAATTTAGGGTGCATGGATGCCAAAACCATTAATCTATCAATCGCTATGCACCCTAAACGCCGATAATTTAGGGTGCATGGATGCCAAAACCATTAATCTATCAATCGCTATGCACCCTAAACGCCGATAATTTAGGGTGCATGGATGCCAGAACCAGTAATCTATCAATGTCTATGCACCCTAAACGCCGATAATTTAGGGTGCATGGATGCCAGAACCAGTAATCTATCAATGTCTATGCACCCTAAACGCCGATAATTTAGGGTGCATAAACGTCAGAATTACTAATCTATCAATCGCTATGCACCCTAAAAACTTAAGGCTTGAGCTTGCCCAGATAGAACGAATGATGCGTGCCGCCCTTACGAAATCTCAAGTAGGCATAGGGGCCGCATCCTTTGATTGTCTTGGATTCGATGTATCCCGTACTACCGCGCGCACCAGTAGCAGCCATTTTTTCTTCCCGTTTTTCTTCCCAGTCTGAGTCGGCTTCCAACTCCGACAACCTTTTCTCTTCAGCGTCAATTAGCACGTCAATTGCATCGAGAAGGTACTTGAGCTCTTCCAGCTTAAGTTGATAGCAATCCTGCAACACGCTGTGCAGCGTTGCAATTTTCACGGAACAACTGCGCTTTTTGGGCATAACCAGTCAAATTTATGGGGCAAAAGCGATAGCATACTCTGCAAATATCGAGTCATTGCACCCTAAACTGATAGAGCACAAACGGGCTAAAGTTTCCACTCACACCTCGTGTCTTGTACAATTTTTAGTATAGGCTTACCGCTTGTTAAAACTGTAGCACAGATATAAGGTCGAGCATGGGACGGAAACAGAGATCGCCTTCAGGCATTGTTTTTCGAGCACGAGTTGCACAACAGACACCAGAAAAACTTGAAAAGCTAGCAGCTTCTATGGGTCACTTGTACGGAGGCAAGGGAAAACCCGGTGCCCTACTAGATATGCTGGCATCGGGAGATTTGGTTCTCGTACCCAAAACCGCAACAGATGTCATCAAATCTGTGGCACAGTTTTTAGAAGAAACCGAGCAGCCAACCGTCAAATTGGATCTTTTGCAGGGGGACGGTAGTCAAACAATTCCTGCAGGGTCACAGCAAATCTAGACCAATCTGTTCCTGATCGTGAGCAGATGTGGCTATAAACTTTTAATCCTATTATGCGCTCTCGGACTTTTTCTGCGGCGATCGCCACTATTGCTCAGCCTTTTATGCTCTGAGCAATGTATCTTCTTACTCTGTCCAACCTCAATCAAACTGTCCAGCCTAACCAACTACAAAAACCATCTTTAGTTCCCAACTATCTCCAACAACATTTGCAGCTACTTGTCAAGCAAATTTTAATGGGATTACCTGTTGAGCCAATTCTCAATAACTATCCGCAGTTACAGCAGTGGGTTAACGAACTTAAAGAATTATCGCCAACACTATTTTTACCGCAGCGTAAACTGTTTGTTGACATTACACTTCAAGCAAAACTACACCTAAGAAAGCAGGGAGAAACAGTAAAACACCCTTCCCCTTCATTTAAAGTAATACAAGTTCCTGCAAATGTTGGTTTTGTCAAAGAACGACCAAAGCTATTTGAGTGGGCGATTCGGCATCCTGTAATGACTTGGGAAGACCGGGTAAAGTTATGGGTAGCTGCTCAATTCTTTAAGATAGAGCCTGAAAAGCTGCAACTAATTGTTTTGGCGTTGCATCCAAATCAACCTGCACAAAAAGTTAAATTTGTCTGGGACACTAAGCAACATCGACAAACCAGAAATTGGTTGCAAACTCAAATTCATTCTCAAACAATCAGTGAATTTATTAGTTTCGGTTATGCTTTAGGGGCAAAACCAGAGTCAATAGCAACTGCTATTAATTTCGATGAAATCGATGAAGTTACGCTTTAACTCGTTCAGTCAGTAACTCAGGGCTAAGTGCCACTGAGCTTGTAAGAAATTGCAAGCTATGCTGACCAGCCTAAGATTCTCGAAATCTACGTTATTTGAGTCACGACACCCTGTGGATGCGAAGCTAGTCCCTTGCCCTGTCATCTGCAATTAAACAGCCTTAAAGTCACTGAGGCAGTGTTGCAGGTTTAAAAAGCTCTTATAACATTGGCGAAGCTAACATTACACGCAAGTGGAGGACACAACAATGTCCAATTTTATTTTCGTACTCGATACAAACAAAAGACCACTAACACCTTGCAAACCGTCAATGGCTCGCAAATTGTTAACTGCCGGTAAAGCGGCTGTTTTCAGAATGTTCCCAATCACAATTATCCTCAAAAAGGTGGTAACAGCAACGATTAAATCAATCACTCTCAAATTAGATCCAGGTTCAAAAACTACTGGTATCGCATTATTGCAAGGTGAGAAAGTAATTTTTGGCGCTGAACTAACTCATCGAGGTCAAGCCATCAAAGCAAGTCTTGATTCCCGTCGCGCACTACGTCGAGGGCGACGAAACCGTCATACTCGCTACCGCCGAGCAAGGTTTTTAAACCGTACCCGCCAAAAAGGATGGTTAGCGCCATCCTTGCAGCACCGGGTAGAAACCACCCTAACTTGGGTTAATAAATTACGCAGACTTGCACCAATCAGTTCGATCATTCAAGAGCTTGTCAGATTTGACCTACAACAACTAGAAAACCCAGAAATTAGTGGGCTGGAATACCAGCAAGGTATTTTATGTGGGTACGAAATTCGCGAATATTTATTGAACAAGTGGAATAGGAAATGTGCTTACTGCAACATTGAAAATGTACCCTTGCAAGTTGAACATATTCATCCAAAAGCTAAAGGAGGAAGTAATCGAATTTCTAATCTCTGCCTTGCTTGTGAGAAGTGTAACCAGAAGAAAGGCAGTCAAGATATTCAGCAATTTTTAGCCAAGAAACCTGACATCTTGAAGCACATTCTTGCACAAGCAAAACGTCCGCTCAAAGATGCCGCTGCCGTGAATTCGACCCGATGGGCGTTGTTTTCTCGACTAAAAGAAACGGGGTTGCCCGTTTTGACTGGTTCAGGTGGACTGACAAAGTTCAATCGTACTCGACTGCAACTACCTAAAACTCATTGGATTGATGCTGCTTGTGTTGGTCAACTTGAATCATTGTCTGTAGTCACGAGTAAACCATTACTAATCAAAGCAACTGGACATGGAACTCGTCAAATGTGCCGTACCGATAAATTTGGCTTCCCATCTCGGTACGTTCCGAGAAACAAGTTTGTCAAAGGTTTTCAGACTGGTGACATCGTAAAAGTAATCGTTACCAGTGGTAAAAAGATAGGTGAGTATGTTGGTCGGGTTGCGGTTAGATCGACTGGTTCATTCAATATCTCGGCATCAGAATTGGTGCAAGGGATTAGCCATAAATACTGCAAAACTATTCACTATAAAGATGGGTACAGCTACTCATTTTGAATTTAAAGATTCAAGGCGATTGAAATCGCCGAGCCGTTTTCCTCTCAGGACTGAAGTCGCTGAGTTTCCCACTTACCGAGTGTTTTTTATGAAAGCTGCGGAATTTGAATGTCCCGTAGTTTGTGAAGAACTTGATTTCTCGGCTAAAAAGCAATCCCTAGGAGAGAAAGGTAGAAAATATGCCCGGATGTTGTCGGGCTGGGCATACAGCGAGTTCTACAAACAACTCAATTCTATTTTGTCGAATCGCGGAATTGAGTTAATTGCAGTCAACCCGGCTTATTCGAGTATTATCGGCTTGGTAAAATACCTAAAAATGTATGGCTTAGCCAGCGATGAATCAGCCACACTGGTAATTGCTTGCAGGGCTATGAAATTAAGTGAAAAAATACCTCGCTCCTTAACCGCCTATTCCGAGATGAACCCGGAAAAGCACGTTTGGAGCGAGTGGAATCAACTGAATAGAAAAATCAAGCGTTCCGCTGTAATATCACGTCGTTGTGATTATTATAGCGTTTCTAACTGGAGTTTCTTGGTCAATCTCGATACCGAGGAAGCGTAAGCGCGCTTGTAAGAACGTTTAAAGCTTATACCGCAGAGCTTACCCAGGTTTGCCTAGGTTTTTATAAGCGGTCATTGATAGGGAGGTGGACTTCAAGGGAGACTAGCTCAACTATAGTTAATGTACCTCCTCCCTACGACTCTCAAACCAAAGACAGACTAGCAGTATTAAAAATCTTCCCAACAGATGAGGACAATACTAGCTTACAAGTTCAACAATTTAGGAACGAGCTAAAGCTTTCTGTCAAATTTCGGCAGAAAGTTCGCCTCCTATCTTTAATCTGGAGAAAAAAATGATCGCTGGAGTAAAAGCAACCAAACCATCAACCATCCTAATTGTCGAAGACGATCCCATGATGCAATTGGGACTATCACGACTCCTAGCAACAGAACCTCAATTTACTATTGTCGGGCAGGTAGAAGATGGCAATTCAGCAATAGATGTAGCTTCCAAGCTAAAACCAGATATTATCCTCATGGATATTGGCTTACCTGATATCGACGGCATTGCTGCTGCCAGTCAAATAAAAGCATTGCTACCCCATACCCGCATCCTCATGCTAACTTCACACACCAGTGATACAGAAGTATTGGCTTCCTTATCTTGTGGAACAGAGGGTTATTGCATTAAAGGGACTAGCACAGAACAGCTATTAACAGCCATCAATGCTGTCCGAGAAGGTAGCACCTACCTAGACGCTAAAATTGCCACTTGTGTCATTCAAAATCTCAGAAAACCCACAACCAACTGCGAAGAATCCCTGTTTACCGCGCGAGAATTGACGGTATTAAAACTAATGGCAGAGGGCAAAAGCAATAAAGATATCGGTTATCAACTGCACTTAAGCCCTAATACTATCAAAGGTTACATTAAAGCGATTTTCAACAAAATGGAGACTAACGATCGCGTACAAGCTGCGGTTATTGCCCTGCGTAGTGGTCTGGTTTAAACACTGGCAAAGTGAACCAAAAAGTAGTACCCTTACCTAGCTCACTCTCTACACCAATTTCTCCACCATGCGCCTCGACTATTTGCTTCGAGATGTAAAGCCCTAAGCCAACCCCAGCAGTACGCTTAACACCACTACCTCGCACGTACAGTTCAAACAATGAAGCACAATGCTCTGATTTTATTCCCACCCCATTATCTCTCACCGTGCAGCGTAGATAAGAGGCCTCTGGCTCCAGCGATGCACCTAATGTTAACGTAAATCCAATTGGATTGTATTTGAGAGCATTGCCAATCAAATTTTCAAAGACTCGCCTGAGCTGAGCGGAATCGGCATTAACTAAAGGTAAATCAGGAGTAAATTGATAATTGAGGACAACTTGGCGTTTTGCCAACATTAATTCCCACTCTAAGAGAATGCTGCGTGTCAAACTGTAGAGATCCATTGGCTGTAACTCCAAAGGGACACCTACAATATCACCCTGCTGCATTTCAATCAGAGAATTAATCAGTTTGATTTGGCGCAAACAGCTTTGCAGGATACTTTCTAAACTTGACTTATCAATAACAACTTCATTTTCTCCTACCACTTTCTTCGGTTTAACTGACTGCTCTTTGAGGAAACATTGCAAAATAATTGACATTCCTGTAATGGGATTTCGCAAGTCGTGGGAAACAGCGTGCATAAAAACTTTCAAACCCATTTCAGCCTGTTGTCTTTCCTGAATTTCCTGAGCGAGTTGGCTATTTTGTGTAACCAGTTGTTTGTTAGCACAAAGAAGTTGCTGCTGCAATCGGCTCATTTTTAGCTGAGCTTCCACTCGTACCAGCACTTCCATCGGCTCAAAGGGTTTAATAATGTAGTCAGCGCCACCTGTTTCAAACCCTTTTACTTTGTCAAAAATATCATCCAAAGCACTAATAAAAATAATCGGAATTTCTGCCGTATTCTCTTGTGCTTTTAAGTGACGGCAGACTTCATAGCCATCCATCCCTGGCATTTTTACGTCCAACAAAATTAAGTCGGGAGGCTGGAGGCTCACTGCTTTTAACGCTCGCTCTCCACTAATGACCTTCCTGACTTTGTAGCCACTTTCAACCAGCACTTTAGACAGTAAGTGAATGTTGTCACGGCTGTCATCTACAATCAAAATATCAGCTTTTATTTGCATAATTTAAGAGGGGGAGGGGGAAGGGGAAGGGAAGGGGAAGGGGGGAGAAAGGGAAGGGAGGGGATTAGAGGTTTACTTCCTACTCACTTCTTTGTACTTTTGAGAAGGCGAGGGGAAAGGAGAAGGAAGGATAAATTTTCGCTTTTCTTTATTCAATAAAAGCAGGATTTACGCAATTGGTACATTATCCCCAAATAATCAGCTTTTTCTACCCTTCCCCTTCCCCTTCCCCCTCCCCTTCTTTCCCAATCTCAGCATTTAGCAGTTTCTTCCTAAGACTGCTAAAAATTAATGCTTCCGCAGCCAGAGACTTAGAAGAATTGGCAACATTCCTAACCTCCACCTCTCCAGTTGTCACTGGTTCATCGGGGTCATTGGGATGAGGCAGCATTTTTTCAGCAGCTCGAATCCGATTTTCCAATTCCTGATCGATATTAATTAATTGTCCTGTCAATCGGTTAACAGACAGCAAGGCTGCTCTTTGAGACAACTGCGGACAGATATGACTGTCCCAGAGAGCTTCTGACTCTTTAGCTTGCTTTAAGTCTCGTTGTCGAACCGGGATTTTCAAGGAATAGGGAAACAGAGCTTCTGAATCCGAACTGTAAGCCGGTGAAGTGATAACGCACTTCCCTTGCGGAAACCTCAGAATCTCATCGGCACTCAAAAGCGGTTTCTTTTGCAACTGCTCGCTCCAATTGACAGAACGGCTTGTTTGTTGCCCCGTCGAGCTACCTGTAGAGCGATTTTTTACCAGCACTTCCACTTCCCCATACCGCTTAGAATACTTCTCCGCTGTATCAAAATCACCGGGGTTGAACAACACATGAGTTGACAAAGCACTTGCGATCGCCGCCCCTTTTTTATCCCCATAGAGATTATAGAGTTGATTGAGGGATTGAATGCCAACAATCGGCACGCCACCAGCCGAACGATATTCGTTAGCCCACTGATCCATTCTATCGAACTTGAGAGACGGAAACTCATCGAGACAGTACACAAATGGGTCAGAACGTACTCGACTCAAATTAGACACTACACATAAGTGAATAGCAGCAGCTAATAGCGGCCCCACTACAGTGCGCCTTTGGTCGTCTAATTTAAAAATAATGCACTTTTTGCCCGACAAAACAATGGGAATTGTACTGTGACCAATAAATGCCCGCAGCAAATCTTTTTGAATAAAACTTGAATAAGTTGCCTCTGCACTTGCCTTGATACCCGCCACTGTTTTTTCAGCATCTTTTGAACTTAATAACTGTGAAAAACTAGACGCAATCCACCTGTCCATTTTGAGAGGATGACCCTCCGGGCGGTGGACAGCATGGTGAATGCGACTAACTAAATCGGGAAGCTGAATAATCGCATAAACAAAAGCCAAATCCGGGTAAGGACTGCCTTTTGCTAACTGCACTAAACCCTTCGCCATTAACTCCCCTGCTTTCTCAAAAAACTCATTACCTTTACTCTCTCCCGGACTTGCATTGCGAGCAATAACTTGCCCAATTTCTGCTGCCATTACAGCATCTTGTGCATCCCTCATAAAATCCAGAGGATTAATAGTACCACTGTAAGCTTCCCCCGGTGCAAACACTTGCACGTCATAGCCGTAGCGCACTGCCAGGGGCGCGTGCAGCTTCATCTGGTCTCCTTTTTTATCGTAAATAATCACAGGAAAGCCTTGCTGAAATGCACTCTCAACCATCCGATCAATCACACTAAAGGTTTTGCCAGAACCCGGAGCACCAATTACTAAAGTACCGCGTTCAGCATGAGGAAACCAAACAGTAGGATTTGCGCCTAATAGCGTTTGTAACTGAGCGCTCAATACCTTTATATTTTTGAACCAATAAGTCGGCGTGCCGCTCCATAAAGTAACGGGTTGCCGCTTTTTTTCTTTCATTTGTTTGAGCGCTAAACTGGTCGCTGCCATCTTTTCAGCCGTACCGCACAACCGACCGGAAGTAACTTTCCCTTTGCCACTTCCAATGATCTTGGAGAAAACAAACAAAGCTAGTAATAAGCCTAGCATTGAAAGTCCTTCTGGATTGATAAATTGACCAATCAAACCCTTGAAGTCTATACCAATAAGCGGGCGTTTAGTGACAGGCTGGGTTTGGACTTGAAGCACTAATTTTGGGTTGTTTTGAGAAAACAATTGAAGATTTTTCATAGGAAGGGGAAGGGGAAGGGGAAGGGGAAGGGGAAGGAAAAACTAGGTTATTGGGGGAGGGGGAAAGGAGAAGGGGAAGAAGAAGGCTGCGCCGTGAGATATACCGAACGGAAAAACAGGTTATTGTTAGCTTTTATTGCTACTAAGCTGTCATCTACAAACCTGCAATCTGCTGTATCCTTCCTTCCCCTTCCCCTTCTACATTAAAAGAACGGCTATCGCCTATGAAGGGTTGATAACGACTCAAATAAGTAAATAATGGTCAGAACTAATAACGCCACACCCCAAACAAAGACTAAAATATCAACACCTAAAAGTGCAAAGGAAGCTACTCAAGAAAACACAACTTCTGAAGCATATCAAGTTGACCCAGAACTATTCGGCAGTGGATACAATCAAGCACGCAAACCGTCTTTACCCTACGGTATTGTCATCAATGACAACCCTGCTGGCATCTTAATTCCTACTGACCAACTCATCAAAGCTGAGTGGTACTCCATCCCGTCTGAATCAGACTTAACAACAGTTGAGTTAACTGAAGAAGTGACAGGATTGCTGCTCCAAAAAGTGAAAATTTTGGTATTAGCTTTTATGCCAGAGTACATTCGATACAAGGATATTGAAGAAAATGGTGAATTAGCTGGTGCATTTGTTGGATTGTATGACGAATACCGCCATAGTTTCAACAAAAAGATGCAGGAAGTCTGTTCAGAACACGCTCTCATTTTCTTAAATTCCCAGAATTTACCATTGCACAAATCCCCCATAGTAGTGCGGTTCAAAAATGTATCTCTTTGGAGCTTTAAGAGTGCTAGAGAAGAGTTTTACCGCAACTTAGAAAGGGCATTTGCTGATTACTTTGAGGTAGAATACAGTGGCAAAAATGACCGATGGCGCTCATTAGGAGTTTTGAATGTTCACTTCCGAGCTATCAAAGAAGGGGAAGGCAAAAATAAATCGTTCTGCTGCAAAACTTACAGCATTACTAAGCCAACTCAGGCGAATTTGCCTAAACTATATCTCGGTAAGCCGAAGCAGAAAAAAGAGGTTTGGAATTTACACAATAGCATTGGTGGCTTTCTTGAAGCTGGAGAAGCTCAATTACCAGCTTTAGCGGCTGATACTGATAACCAACCAGAACGTTCAGCATCCCTTAAAGTTCAGGTGTTGCCTGCTTTAAGTAAAAATTCAGACCACCGTAAAGGTCAAGCGAAAAGTCAATCCAAGCTACCTCGTAAAATAGCACAAGTTGAGTCAGAATTTGATACAGAACTAGACGAATTGGATGACTTTGAAGAACCGACAGAGGTTCAAATTGAGGTGGATGGAGAAACTGACCTTGATTAAGTTTTGAAGAACAGAGGGAAGGGGAAGGAAAGATAATTTTAGCTTTCCTTTCTTCAATCAATACTTCGGAAAGTTTGGGGAAAATGACTACAAGGGTTAATTGGCTCTTGGTGGTAATTTTTCTCAAACTCTTATCCTGTCGTCGTTGGTAATCAAAAACTGTGCGATACTCTGCACTCCGCATTCCCCTTTTCTATGTCAATTGATAGACAAGCCCATTATAGCAAAACTTCAGCCTGCGTTGGCTTTTTTTTACGAGTTGGTTGACCAGTAAACAGGGCAATTCCACGTCACCTTGTTCGCCTCTTTCAACTTCAAATAAAGCTGTTTTTGGGGCAATATTGGGGTTAAGGTAAGCTGTGAAAACTTCGCTCTGAGCCTGATTTTTATCATTAGGAATTAAGTAGCCAACGTAAAGACAGCCCATCTTGCCACACAGCTTAGAATTGTTAAAGTCGTACAAATTCAGTTGACCTTTCTTACCCGTCACTTGTTGGACACGCATAGTGGCGATCGCTTCTTTTGGCTCCAAAATACTGCTATGAGACTGTACAATCTCGCTCAAAATTTCTGCGGGAGCAATTCCACTAGCTTTCTCCCAGGACAACTGAGACAAAGTTGTATCACTACTCGCACTGCAAGCAGCCGTACCCAATAGCATTGCTAAGCCAATAAAAACTGTTAAACCAATGCGAAACCAATAGCCAGCCCGATTCAACCAAGCTGGGGGTTGACTGTATTTGACTACCTGTTCATTCAACTCTTGCATATTTTCCTCTATTCAAATGCTAATAAATTCAATGAGTGAGTGTAGTTGCCGCTATTGCTACTGCTAAACCCAAAATGGCTTGTAGTAGGAATGATTTGAACTGGCGTACTGAAAATTCTCCCCTAAAGAACTGTATTGACCCTAAAACCATGCTGATAGTCGCGGCTATTGGCAACCAACGAGTACGCCAAGTCCATGTCTCACCGCCAGAGTGGTTGCTGATAGAACTCGAAATGCAACTGCTATTGTTGCGGTTATAGTTGTAAAGCGTTTTGACTTTTTCTCCGTACTGCTTAAGCGAGTAGCCTCCTAAAATGTCCGAGTAGCTGGCATCCACCTTGCTACCAGAACCCCCAAAGTGCTTTTGTGCCACTCGTTCAATTAAGCGATCGCCACTGAATAACTGCCTAGTTTTCGGGTCAATTTCCTGCTGCGTGCCAACTACACTCTCAGCCAGAGAATTTTGCAAAACCCGATCTTGAACCGCTGGGGGAAAATATTGAAAAAGCTCCTCAGAAGTAGGCTGGGTGCCACTATTAACTTTCTTGAGGAACTCCGCACCCCCAGGTACAGAAGCGATCGCCTCCTGCACATCTTCCCGGTAGCTCATCAATTGATAGCGACCGAATGCCCGCCCGCAGTTGCGATCGCCATCTGCACAGGTAGCGGTACCGATTGCTTCGTAGTCACCACTACCTGCACTTTCCAAATTGGCGATCGCCTCGGATAAAGCAGCCACATCAACATTGTTAATGTAGGTGGCAGGTTGGACGCAATCTCCCTTTGATTCGGGAATGGCCTTCTTTGTGGGCAGACGGTTTTGTTTAAGCTGAGACGGCTGTTGATTTGAGCCTTTTGGTTGGGAAAGTTTAGGTGAGGATACAGCATCAGTAGGGCGAGAAATACTGTTAGAAGCACCCCCCTCCACTTTGCCAACAAAGATAGGGGAATTTGTTTGGTAGGACAAGAACGGAAATGGGCCAATAATGTAAGGCGATTTCCCACAAGGCAAACTAAACCTGAAGTACAGAGCCGTGTCAACAGTATCGCTGGTTTCTGATGGCTCCATTACTACTACTTTAAACGCATCTCCAAAGGGATGCCGACCCGTTGGCTCCCAACCAGCCAAACAGCCAGAACCGCCTTGCACTTCCTGATATTTACCGCTAATCCACTGCTTCCCTTCCAGTTTTGATGCAAGCTTGCGACCGCTGTTTTCTAAGTCATCAAGTTCAATGTAAGCGCAATCTTTCTCGCACGCTACCGCAAATCCTTCTACGTTAGAACCTGAGATTGTATTAGAGCGCTTACTTTCAGCCGTGCCATAGATCATGTCAATTCGCATCGCAGTTAAACCCAGTTCTCCCACAGGAATTGGGAAACTGCTCAAAGGCACTTGATTGAGTAAGGGAATGTCAGCAATCCGCTCTGATATCCATCCCTCAAACTGCTCTAAATTGACACTTGACAAAGAGGGAATGTCCGTTAAAGAGAACCCAGAAAGGTCGATTTGTTTGAGAGAAGCTTCTGCAAACTGGGGAAATTTAGACATAACTTGACTGAGCGGGAGTTCGCCAGCATTAGAGGTATTTATGAGCGAAGTTTGAGAAGCTAAAGATGCAAGAGGGGCAACTTCTTTCAATTTGAAAGAGCTTAAATTCGGCACAATTTGGATGAGCTTCTCTACCTTTTGTCTGCCCAAGAGTGGAAATGCTGCTAGAGAGATATTTTCTAGGTTTGTTCCTCCTGTTGCTAACTGTTCAATGCTTTCAAGAGAAAGAATTTCTGGTTTGAGAGCTTCGCTGAGGTCTCCGAGTTGCAAGATTTGGTCAGGAGTGTTGCCTTGTGACCAACTCCGGCCTCCCCAACTAGATGAATTAGAAACTGGTGGTAAGTTGCTAAAAGTAATTTGGCTCCAGTCAGGCAATAAAACTCTTGTAGCAGACTTTTGTTGGTCATTACCAGGAATTTCCCAGATCCGAACTGGTAAGGAATTTAACTCAGAAGCATTAGCAATCCCTGGGAATTCCAGTGCTAGTGCAACAGAAATTAACCCAATTGCTGTAGCTGTTATTAAGAGCCAAATTAACTTATTCAGGTCAAAGCGAACATTATTTAGCACTTTCATAGCATTGGCAGTTCCAATAAGTAGAGCGGTTTTCAGTTGCCTGATAACAGGGTAGTTGCTAATTGCTAATTGCTAATTGCTAATTAAAAGCAGTACCTACCCAATTGAAAACTGCTATAAGTGGGAAGGTTGGGTTGCCTATGTTATGAGTGTCATAAAGCTGCCCTTCCCACTCCCAACTGTTAAATTTCTAGCTCTAACTGTGGATTGGGATGAGATGCTGTGTCTGTCCAAGCATGATCGGCTAGATTAGACTCGTCGTACACATTTTCTTGATAGCCGTCTTCAAAATTACCTTGTTGAGATTTCTGAGGTAGTGAATAGCCGGCTGATTCATAGCCCTCTGACTGGTAGCCAGAAGTGTTGTAGCTTGATGTGGATTCGTCTGAGTAATTAGGGTTCATAACAATACATGAAACTAGAAAACACTTCTAGCCTAAATTAACGATAAAACTAATGCCATCACCACAATCGACAATCTTTAATACCTCAACTGGATCGATCCTAATGGAGGGGGATAGGTTTAACTGTAAACAACAACCTTCTTTAGCAATAGCTTGCTGTCGATTGCGGTTGCCAACAAACTATTAACTACTCCTGGGATTATGAATTCTTTACCTATCCATCCTCCAAACCTGTACGAGAAACTATTAACTAATCCACCTTATTCGTGGTTTCCATCATCAGAATTTGTTTTAGAAGAAATGTTAAAATATGCTCAAGTCACTCCGGGCATTGTAGCGTTAGATCCGACAGCCGGAGAAGGCGCTGTTGCTAGAAAATTGCAATCTGCTGGAGCCGTTGTTGATGTCATTGAAATTAATCCTTTGCTGCAACAAATTTTATTTCAGCAAGGATTTAATTTGGTTGGATCAGATTTTATGAAAACTGAACCCCAGCGTCTCTATCGAGTATTAGTAGCCAATCCTCCTTTTTCATTTAGTCCATTAAAAAGAGGAGTTGACTTAACAATTATTAGACGAGCTTTCGATCTATTTCTCGCACCCGGTGGGCGATTGATTTCAGTTGTCAGCGCTTCTCACAAGCATAGCGAATGTTCCAAGGCGAGAGGGTTTAGGGGATGGTTAAATCAAATTGATGCCCAACTAATTGAACTGCCCCTAGAAGCTTTTTGGGGAACATTAAGACCTGTTACTGTCGAATCGTGGTTAGTAATTGCTAAAAAATAAGGGGAAGGGGAAGGGGATGGTTGCTGAACCCAGTCGAAGTAAGGAAGGATAAATTTTCACTTTTATTTCTTCAATAAAAACTAACAATAAACTGGATTTTTCCTTCCCCTTTCCCTTCCCTAAATAACTTATTTTTCCTCACCCTCTCCCCTCTCCCCTTCTCCCCTTCTCCCTCCCTTTCTCTTAACCTTCCCCTTCCCCCTCCCCCTCAAATGAAACTTAACCTAGTTCAAACTCCTTATCAACTGTTAAATAGTGGTTCAGAATTAGAATTAGCTCTTAAACCATTTCAACAGGCTTCATGCTTTGGACTCGACTGCGAAACCGCTTTTGGAATTGACCCATACCGAGCTAAAGTTCGCCTCGTACAGCTTGCTATTCCCGATATGCCAGTAGCGATCGTCGATCTCTTTGCGATCGCGCCCACCGATCTCGGCCCCCTGCGCTCCCTGTTAGCCGGAAATGCCCTCAAAGTTGGACATAACCTCAAGTTTGACTGGCTGATGCTGACTAGGGCTGGGCTTTCACCATCCAAGCCTTTTTTTGATACTTATCTGGCTTACCGGGTGTTGACAGCCGGACTCAAACGCACTTCTTCCCTGGAAGCTGTTGCTGATAAATTGCTGAAAGTGAAGCTAGACAAAGCACAGCAGGTTAGCGACTGGTCGGGAGAACTGAGTAGAACTCAACTGCAATATGCTGCTACTGATGCTGCAATTTTACTACCACTATGTGAGGTACTTCACCGCCAGCTTTATTCAGCAGAACTTTGGCAGACTGCGAAACTAGAATTTGCCTGTTTGCCTGCGGTGGCTTCTATGGAACTTAACGGGATGCTTTTAGATAGAGAACAGTGGGGTATTTTAGGAGAGAAACTCGCGACTAAGCGCGATTCTCTTTCAAGAGAAATTAATTCACAACTCCATCGACCTAACCCTCACAAACAAATCTCTTTGTTACCGGAATTTACGGATACAATTAATCCTCGTTCTCCGAAACAAGTCTTAGCGGCTTTGCAAGAGAAAGGCATTCCTGTTACTTCCACTAATTCTCAATATTTAATTCCTTTGCAGGGCGAGTATCCCGTTATTCAAGCACTCTTAGAATACCGCAGCTTATCAGCTCGTATCAACACTTTTGCTCTGGGTTTAGCTGAACAGATTCACCCCATTACAGGGCGCATTCATCCTAATTGGTTTCAGATTGGTGCTCGGTCAGGGCGGTTTAGTTGTCGAAAGCCAAATTTAACAAATATCCCCAGAGATAAAGAAACCCGGCAGTGTTTTAAAGCTGCACCCGCTTACGTCTTACTTAAAGCCGATTACAGCCAGATTGAACTGCGAATTATGGCGAAAGTGTCAGGGGATATTAGGATGGTGAAAGCTTACTCTCAAGGAGAAGATTTGCATTCTTTGACAGCTTCCTTGGTGTTGGGAAAACTTTTAGCTGAAATTACTATCGAAGATAGACAACTCGGCAAAATTATTAACTTCGGTTTAATTTATGGCATGGGAGTTAGGAAATTTAAGCTTATGGCTCAAGCAGAGCATGGAGTCATTTTAACGCTGGAACAAGCTTCGTACTTTCGTAAGAAGTTCTTTGAATCCTATACAGGTATCAAACAATTTCACGCCAAAGTTCGGAGTGCATGGAGCCGAGGTATTCGAGAAAGTCGCACCGTTTTAGGCAGAAGGAGATTATGGTCAAAAGATACTAAACCGTTGCTTAATGAGATGCTAAATAACCCGATTCAAGGAATGAGTGCTGACATTACTAAACTCGCTCTTGCTCTATTGTTTAAGCCTCTAAGTTACACGGGAGCGAGACTGGTTTGTGTCGTTCACGATGAAATTTTAATCGAGTGTCCTTTTGAAAAAGTGTCGTCAGTTAAAGCAATGCTTGAAAAATGTATGGTGAGAGCCGGGAATAAGTTTCTTTCTCCGATTCCTTGCCAAGTAGAAATTAATGTGATTGAAAGTTGGGGAGGGTAATAGATTAAGGGGCGACGATTTTTGATCTCGTTTTTGGTTACATTTAATCATTAAAAAACCGCAGAGGCACAGAGAACGCAGAGAAAGAGAAAAAGAGGACTAATTCCGATGTAAGCAAATTTGATATTACCCAACCTCCCACCCATAAACAACGATTGTTGTGGTGCAAGTGAAGATTTGAGTTCAAATCAAAATGAATGTAATTCTCACAGTTAGCAACAAAGCCGCAAATATTGTTGGTAAACTATCAAAATATGCCATTGCTATGCTGCAACAAGCTGAATATAGCGTTATCAGGCAGGAGGGCGATCGCGGCTACACGACCAATGCTTTAACGGTTCCGCTTGAAGCAGAAACTGGATTAACTTGGCAGGGAGTCAAACTATGCCTTGAAAATTGCGGCTACCACGTCCAAGTTAAGTCTTAGCTTATACGATAACCAGTGCATCTGTTGTTAACCGGATGTACTGGTTATTATTAAACCGAGATACAGGCTGGACGATTCTACTAGAACGGTGTATCCAGCCTGTATCCCGGTTTGACATTTCAATATCACTAAACGGAGAGTCTAATCCTTAATCAAATTGGATCGTAAGCAGGTGGCCGGTACTCAAACAATTCTTGTTCTCCTGCTGCAAACAAAGAGCGATCGCGACCAGTTGCAGGTCGAGCAAAGGACGCTTTATTACGAATCCCCTGGATATCTTCAGAAGAACGCTCAGACGACAGCACAAACTGAGTTCTCTGATAACGCAAATGGGCTAATTCAATCGAACCAGGTCGCCCTTCACAATAGGCTCGTTCAGCACAGCGCTTTACTGCGATCGCAATTTCAGCACTCGTTGCTCCGGCATAATCAGATAGTAATGAATACCACTGCCTGTCGCTCCAAAGATTCTCTTTTCCTTCCCCAAACTGATCTGGGAAATACTTAGCCAAATGCAAATTGAAAATCTCATAGCGAGCGCCGCTGTGGGGCAAATCCACAAACCAGATTCCGCCGTCGTCAAATCTGCGGATAAGTTCAGCCGGCAGCATTTCTAAGCGGTTAACAGTAGCTAACATTAACACGGGGCTTTCATGCTCCTGCATCCAGGTGAGCAATTTCTGCGACAGCCGCCTAGCTACACCGCCATCAGCATTAGATTCCCAGCCAGAAAAACCCTTGTCAAAATCGTCAAAAAACAGCACGCAGCCGCCCAAATTATCAGCTGTATCCAGCATTTTGTTGAGAGCGCGATCTGGATTAGAAGAACCTAGAATATTGCCCCAACTTGCTGCTAAAAGCGCATAACCTAGTTTCTTAGCAGCTAGCTTTGCACTCAAACTTTTGCCCGTCCCCGGCGGTCCCCACAGCAGCATTCCTTTGGGAGGTCTGAGGTGATATTTCTTGGCATCAGCTTCTGACAGCTTTACGACTTCGCTCAAATAAGCGTCTAATAAATCTAAACCGCCAGCATGAGGCACGTCGGGAGAAGCAATGAACTCCAACCCCTGGTCTCGAAGTTGCGATATTTTATGCTCCAATACCAACTGTGCGATTTGGACAACTGAAGCAGTCATAGAGAGCGATCGATCTAACACTAATTCAATTTCAGCCTGTGGCAGCCCTAGACTAGAAACAGCCAGCCGTTTTTTAGCAGCTACCGCATCTGAACCAAAATCAAGGGAACAATTGCGATCGCAAAAATTATCTACAAGAACTTCGACTTCAAAACGATCGGGTAACGGACATTTGAGTAGAGGAATTAATGGACTTAGCTTTGATGGCAATTGGATGTACTCGCCCAGCAGTACCCAATATTGGTTGGCCCAACGCCCTTTCAAGTCAAAGAATGCGTTAGCCAATTGAGAATAACGGCGGATAAGAGGCTGTTCGGTACTGTCTGACTCCAAAATATCCTCTAACAAAAAGATACCGGGACAGTCATTTTCCAGCAGAAATTGCAGGACATCACTCTCGACAGATAGCTCAGTTTTACATAAGACGCATTCACTATTATACATCTGGGAAATATCTGAAACGCTTGTCCTATCTGAATGACAACCTAAAGTCGGGAGATGTTTATCTAAACACCGCACCTGTTGAAGAGTTGCATAGCCAGGATTCCAATAATAAACAGGTAAACCACACTCATTGGCGTACTGATGAAATGATGACAATATTTTTTGGCGATCGGCACTGTAATATTCGAGGGCAAATATTGGAGTTTGAGGGACTATTAAATTAGACGAAATAGTGAAAATTTTCATGAGTTTATACAACTAAACTGAGGATGTTTAACATAAAAATTTAACTAACATAATTAAAATTTAGCGTCCTGCTAATGAGCGAAGTTCTCCCCCTCAATTGGAGGGGGTAATTGTGCCTAACGGCACTAATAAATTGATGTTATGCAAGTTAAATTGTCAATCATGGTCACAAGTAAAAAGCAAACCGCAGCCACTCCCATTCGCTCTCATTCCCCAGTGCCTGCCAAATCTCAACCGCCTGAAAAGCAAAACAGTAAAACAGTTAGCATTAACAATGGAGCAAAATCAAAACCTCAATCTAACCTCAGCCCTGAGCAACTTGCTGTCGAGCTAGTCAAACAGATTCGGAATACAATTCATAAGAAGTACGGTGTGACAATTCAGCGTCGCGATAGCCGTATTTCGACAAAGGTTGGCCACGCAGTTCGCGAAAAACTGGGATTGGATATTCAAGCTCAGTTGAATAAGCGCAACGGTAATGGCAATGGTAAAAAGTTCGACTGGCAAGAGTGGAACAATACTGTGTTTCCCAAGCTAGTTGGCCGACCCGATGAACTCAAGTATGATGTCGAAGTTGTTGCCTTAGCGATGAGCCAACTTTACGATACAATTGCTGACAACCCGCAAGCTGCCATTGCCGATTTAATGGAGTTCAATGCTCAAAGCTTAAAGCGTCGCAACGAGTTAGCTAAATCCTCTGAAGAAGATACTGAAGAACTCGATGAGGACGACGAACTCGATGATGAAGATGATGAAATTGATGACATACTCGATGAAATTGATGAGGATGACGAAGACTCCGAAGGCGATGAGGATGAGGATGATGACGATGAGGAGGATGATTTTAGTTTAGACGAAGACGAAGAATTTGAGGAAGACGACGAATAATTGCTAAAGTTTGATTAGAAAGCTCTGCTGAAAAAGCAGAGCATTTTTTTGCCTCTATCGAGGCCTTTTCCACGAATCGCGATGCTGGGTAATGATTGTCGCCACCGTCCGAATCAGGGCGCTCTGGGAAGCATACCCAACAAATTCACAATCAAGGAAAATTGAACCTTGGTTGTGAATTTAATTTTACCCACTCACCCACCCACTAATTTTTTTGAATTAATTGTAATTAGCAGACTGCCGTCGCTTTAGTTGTGAAGAAAAAACACGCTTGAGGCTTAATCATGGCTAATCGCAAATCCGCTCCAACTCCGATGCAAAAGCAATTTGCAGAAACTCTTGAAGAACAGCGCTTCGAGATGTTTTTGCACGTTGCCCGCGAGTTAACGGGACGTGCCAAACAACGACAGTTGCAGAAAGGTAAGGCTCTTGACTGGGAAGCGTTCAATACTTGGTTTAACAAGCAATATGAAGGCTACTCGGCTGACGAGATGCTTGAAGAAATCTTGAGCAACGTTTACTGGCTTTCATCTGAGCAAGCAGTGATTGACTTGCACTTCCGTTATATCGAATCGGCAGTCAAAGCTTCTCATAAGAAAAAGGCAACTGACGATAATGAAGAGATTGATGATTTTGTCAAGTAATCAATGACGACCCCCGATAAAGGGGATAAAATCCTGCTCCAAGCAGGATTTTATTTGCCCGCCCACCCACCGCATCAGTTCGATTTGCGACATTTATGAGCGCATTCTCACAAGGATTTAGTTAATAGCACTTATGGAGTAATAACTTGATTATGTCATTCTGAACCCTTGACGGAGTTTACCATCGAACGTAGGAAAGCTTCCGCAAGTAATGCGAATAATCTTAAACCTTTGCAACACAGTTACAAACCGTAAGTTATGGTTAATTGGTTTTATCCGAGAATGTAGGTTGCTCAATAAGTCAGCGTAAAACCGTTTTGCAATAAATTAAATAACTGTTTTTGTTAAAAAGCTTTGATATTAAACGCGAGCGCGTTTGAGAGATGTTCCACTTGCAAATTATAATCATGTACGAACCTATTCAGCATTTTCTCACCCTCACAATTGAAACTGTGGTAATTTTTGGTTACGGTGGCTTAATTGTTCACTATATCGCTACGCTGTTAGCATCGAAGCGGATGAATGATTCTGAACAAATCACAGCAAAAATTGCCCAAAATTTGGTGCCTCTTCTCAATGAAATTGCTTCCTTTCCTGCTGTTGCTGAATGTGCAGCAACTCAAAAACCAACAGAAGAACAGCGCCTCACCTCTTCGCTACAAGTTAAAGCCGAATTTGCTTCTAATATTCAACTCGATACCGACCCATTAAATTTACCCTTAATTCAAGTCGATAGCCTCACTCTTCGACAATGCCGTACCGTTATTCGAGCGCTCAATTCCACTCTCCCACGAAGTGAGCATATTCGCCTTAAACTCAACAAAAAAGATGTGCCAGCAGATTCGTTAAAATTTCAAATCAAGAAGCACTTTGAGCATCGACCGCAGCAAGTTGTCTCCCTAATTAAGCAAATTTTGAAAGCTAGTTAGAATGCTCGGAGAAGCAACGACTAAATTAGTGCTTTATTTCAATAAACCCAATTAGTGCTTTATTTCAATAAAACTTCTAGTAACGAATTGATAGAAAGTTTTATTGATCCAACCTCCCTTTCCATATCGGGCGATTAGTTACTTTTTTCACCGCCAAGGGGAATCAGACCCCTGCCAATCTGTTCGATCAATTCGTTGAGGCTCAATCCTCGTTCGATCGCGATCGCGCGAATTCCTTCCCACCCTACCGACGTTACCTGGATATTTCTTTGCTTCTTGGGTTCTTCATAGCGAGGTTGTCCGCCTGAGCGGTTGAGATTGGCTAACGAGTTGGGATGAGGCTGGATTCCTTTACTAGGTGGCATAGCGTCGATAACGTTTCCCTTTTTCAACTATTTTCGCATTTTCTTGACGGTTTTCGACAGTCGCTATGTTATCGTTGAATAATTCAACGAAAATTCAGCCCGCGCCTAGCCATAAGCTGCGTACAATAGTCAGCGCGGGCGCGACTGGCATGAGACAAGCGAGTCAGGAATGCGTCAAATGCAATCAGAAGCCGACTATCAAGAGCAACAACCGTTAATCGTTTTGCCAGGGGGTGTTGGTGTGTACACCTCCTCCGTTGCGGAAGAACTGCGGATAGACTCTGAATTCCAATCCCTCATCCCTCCCCTAAGTAAGGGCGAAAAAGCAGCCCTGCAAGCCAGTATTCTGGAGGTAGGATGTCTCAACCCGCTAGTAGTCTGGGCTCAAGAGGGTATTCTTATTGACGGTCACAACAGGTACAGCATATGTGTCGCACATAGCATCCCCTACCAAACTGTAGAGATGTCTTTCGATAGCCGGAATGCAGTCAAGGTTTGGATGATTGGCAACCAACTAGGGCGTCGCAACCTGACACCCGAATCTGTTAGTTACCTGCGCGGCACGTGGTACGAGCTAACCAAGCAATCTCACGGGGGCAAGCGTTTGGCAAACTGTCAAAATGACAGTTTGACAGATGAAACAGCGCCAGAGGAGGCAAGCTGTCAAAATGACCACTTGACAGACAAAACAGTTTCAGAAAAAGCAAGCTGTCAAAATGGCAGCTTGACAGACAAAACAGCACGAGAGTTGGGAGAACGGTTCAAAGCTTCCCCTAGGACGATTTACCGGGATGCCAAATTTACTCAAGCTGTGGATGCCCTCAGTTCTATTGGAGGAGACGAAGTGAAGTGGAAAATACTGACCCGCTCTGCTGGGCTGACAAAGAAGGAAGTTCTTGCTTTGGCTTCGGATGCTCGCAGTCGTCCGGCTCAAGTTGCCAAAACTTTACAGGGGCGGTGCCCTTCGGTAAAGCCTGAAAAGCAACCTACCATCGCTCATCACCTAACGCTCAAAATTGGTTCCTTAGTAGAGGTGTACGCGCCCGATCGCCAGGACGTTAACGGCCGATTGGGGCGCATTCAGTCAGTGGGCGAGAAAACTGCCACTGTGTGGATGCGACACATGCCTACCATTACCATGCAGTTATACACCTTCAAGCACTCGGCTCTCACTGTTGTACCGCTCGAAAATCAACCGGGACTTCAAGAAATTTGCGATCGCATCTCCCTGCTCTTTGAATCAGGGAACCTCGACCCATTTGAGGTAGAAATTTTGAATTTGCTCGAACAGCGTGTCGCTCACACACCTTGTGAAATGCAATATTTGGAACAGATTGAAACGCGATACAGAACGAAGGGGAAGGGAGAGGGGGAAGGGGAAGGGAAGATAGATTTTTGCTTTTCTTTCTTTAATAAAAGCTAACAATAACCTGCGTTTTTCCTTCCCTTCCCCTTCCCCTTCCCCTTCCCCTTCATTAGGGAGCAAAAACTCGCTCTTTGGGATTTCTCGTCCATAAAGTACAGAAGCCATCTGTCGCCGCTTTACCTTCTACAGTTAGCGTCACTCCCAATCGATTCACCTCACTTTCACACAACATTTTTCCATTTTTTTCACTCAACAAAGCTTGATTCCAACTCATAAATTGTTGAGCATATTTTCCCTCACTACTCATAGCCCACTTGATAGCTTCTGCATTTTTCATTGCAAATTGTCCTTCAGCACTCAACCCCCAATTCATTGCCACAGCTTCTTTGAGAGTTAGCTGGCGAGGCCCTTTTGGATCGAGGGGTGGTGCGGTCACAAATTTGGGAATAGCCAACCCGATAAACACGCCGATAGCTATTGCTCCTAACACGGCCGCACTTCCAAAAATTACTGACCAAATATCGTGAGCAACTTTCTCTAAAGCAGCTTGCTGAACTAACGTTTTAACTGAACTAGCAATCTTTCGGTGCTGTACGTTGACTGCTGCTTTACCCTGTCGTTCTAAAAACTCCCGGCTATCCTGTTCCCAGTTATCAATTAGCTGCCGTACTTGCTCTAGTTCTTGAGAGATAACAGCTTCAGAGTCTTTCAATTCCGTTTGCCATTTTGACTCCCAAGTTTTGAAAAACCTATCGATTTCTTGAGGCTTTTTTTCGAGGAGCAATTCAAGCTGACCCGTTGCTAGAAGCACAATAAACAAAGGGTCATTTTTATCCAAACCGTAGCGGTAAGCATTGTTAATAACTTCGGAACGAAATTCAGCACTTTTGCCCTTGAGTACCTGACTAATAAGAGACTCACGCTCATGCTCAAAAGCAGGCGGTGCAGCTAATTTGAATAAGTTATCTCCCGCAGAAGTTTTAGGAGGGGTTAGCTCCTGGTCTATTTGCTGCCACAAATATGAGTCACTATTTTCATCTTCTTCATCTTGACCCTCCAAATTCTCATCATTTACTAAACGCTCTACAGTCTTCTCTGAAAAATCATGATTAAGCTCAACTTCTGCCAATTTTTCAATCTTTCTATCGCTAACTCCGGTTGCATCATCTGACATAAGTTCCTCTCATAATCCCTGAAATTACAGTGACACTCCCACCCCTCTCGACTCCTGAAGGGGCGATGCTTACGGCGCGGTCAAACTCTGTCAATAGTTTCTCAGTTCAAGTGGTAGAATCTGGTACGGCTCCTGCCGACTGATGTTCCTCGGTATCTAACACAGCTTCATCTGATGGCTGTTTCTTAATATCTTGTACCACTACTGACCGTGAACGATTCTCACTTTTTAGATTAGGTCGATAGGGAGCTTGATTGAAAATTCTTGTTGCCTCAATTGCATCACAAGTATTTTCTAGAAAAGTGTACATTCGCTGTTGGTTGAGTAAATGAAAGCTGGGATGTGATAGCGCACCTGTTAGAGACAGGCTTTTATTAGTGTCGAGCAACCTTCGTTCTAAAGCACTGAGTTTAGGCAAGTCAACAACTAAAATGCTGTGTTCTTCAAGCAGCTTATTTAGGTTTTTATGGCTGCTGAGGTGAGACCAATCTTTGCACACCCCAAAATTGCGGACTAAAATGTGCTTCAGTCGGCCTTGAAAGCGGTTAACTGATTCCAAAAACATCTCGATACTATCAGCACGCCCACTGCACAAAAACCACTTGCAAACATCTATCCCTGACTTTTCTTTAAAAGAAGCAGTTAACAAACCAGCCGTCTCAATCCAGCCATCTATGATAGAAGAAACACGAGCCGGTAAATTGACAATGACAGGAGCCTGCAAAGCTGTCTCGAAAATGATGTCTGCCTCAAAGTTTTCTTCATCTTCCGCCAAAGTAATAATCTTCGCGGACTCTGGATAGCGCTGCTGCACGTTGGGATTGCCAGCATCGCCATCGATTAGGGTATAAAGAAAGTCGTACTTGTTGTTGTACTCTACGAGAAGGCAACTCCACATAGACTTACCAACACCACCAATTTCTCCATCAACTAAATGAATCGTATTAGTCATAAAAAATCTCCACAATGTTGCTCGTAAATAGCAATCTTGGACAAGGTATAGCAACTGCTTTCGTCGGTTAGGACTTTTTGATTTCCACCAAACCGTTCGGACTTCGGTGAGGTTCGGTGATGCTCAGTCGAGCCGCGAAGCCCGCTTATTTTATTCCCTTCTTTCCCTAGTCCCTAGTCCCTAACTAAAGGTAGGCCCTAACATGGCTGGATCGAATCCTGCTAGATTTACTGTGTCACCCTCGCTGGGGTCAAATTCTGAGTCTGTCACCTGTTCTAGTTCTAAACTCGAACTGATAGCTTGTGGCGCTCTTGAAGATTGACGAGATGGTTTAGAGGGAAATGACTCGCTTGCTGTAGTTAAACCTGTACTTGGTACAAAACTGGGAAGGTAGCCCGGGAGGTGAGCGCACCCGCGAGAAACGAGTAAGGCTCCAAGTTGCGAACCTTCGAGTTCGAGGCGAGCGCGAATGTAATCAACTTGATTGAGCAAAGAATTGATACAGTCCCAGCCCAGTATCCGCACTTCTTCTTCTGAACTTGCACCTTGCGCCTGATACGCCAAAGCTTTCCAAAATGCCTCAAATGCGTCAAATGCTACTCGCTTTGAGTCGTACACGGGATGGTGTAATAGATAGTTCACTAAAATGCCCTCGGGAGAATCAATGTAGGGCTGACACCGCAGGTAATAGGTTACTCGCTCTTTAGCCATGTCTCTCCTCCTCTACTGCTGTGCTAGACTGTCCCACGATAGGCGATCGCACTACGGCTACTTCTCCCCAGTTACGCTCCTTGAACTTTGGCGATCGATAGGGGCCTGCTACTGCCGAAACTTCGGCTTCTCTTACGCTCTGAACACTTAAAAGCGGTAGGCTAGAGTGCTCATTTTCTGTTACAGGAGTAGGTAAGGTTTGTCCGAATGCGCGATCGCTAGAACAGTCGGTATCAGCAACCTCTAAGTAATCATTGTCTTGCTTGTTTTCCGATTGAACGCTGTTAGTGGCATCCAATGCTAAATTCACTTTGTGATTCCCAGAGTCGGAAGTTGTAGCGAATAGAGAACTGAAATAGCTCCATAGCCCCCATAAGTCCGCTAACCGATATCCCAAGCCTTGAGGGTCTAGGTTGGGTGGTACTGTAATCCCGGCGTGCCAAGAGTAGGCAACGCGGGCATATGCTCTCAATTCCGGCTCCAGATAACCGCAAGTACCGCCACAGAACACAATTTCATCTAGATCGGGTGGCAGCACTTCATCTAGCCAACTGGTGAGGATTCGAGCGTAGTCTCTTCTTGCCAGTTTCACTGCTTCAACCAAACGGTCAACTTCAGTGTCCCGCGCTCCTGCGTCATGGTTGCGAGCAATGCGGTAGAAGGGAGGGCGGTTAAAGCGATCGCCTGATGTAGCTATGGCTGTTGCTAAACGAGATAAATCGTAGCCAGAGGTGCGCTCTTGGACTAGCTCGCAGCACCGCACCATGCCTAAATCGGAGGTTTTGCCTTTGCCTACGGCTCCCCGTGCTGAAACGATGACGGAGGCATTGCGAAAACCTACCATTACGAAAGCTGTTACTTGGTGCTTGAAAGCTGCTCCCAGTTTGCTGTTGTAAGCAATACAAATACCGCCTCCTTCTTGAAGCGCCTGGGTTTTGTCTAGCGTTACTTGCATCGTACCGGAAGGCGTTTCAAAGGCGTTAGCAGCTTGTCTGAGCAGTGTAAAAAACTGTTGGGAGTCGTTGAACTCGCCTGGAGGTAAGAAGACGGAGAGCGCTGCGCTGAATTGATTGCCTAAATCTAGTTTGCAAGAGGCTACCCACAAAGCTGCTAGTGCTTTGTACAAGGCTGTACTGTACTTGAGTCCGGCTAAGCCGATGTGAGCGTTGAATTGGGAAGCTGCTAGGTAGCCTACAGCGCGGCATTCATCCCCGATGGCAACCCAGGCAATATTTTCGGGGGCTGCCGAGGCTAAATTAGGTTTCGTGAAGGCATTGGCTGTGTCTTGGCTGATAGTGCCGACTTGGGATTCCATTACTAATGAATGAGCCAGCATCTCTGAACCCTTACGGTAAAAGGCGCGAGTTGATAAACCGCCAAAATCTATGCTCAGGATGACATTCGGATTTGATATTTTCTTGACTCTTGGCATTATATTCGGTGCTCCGAAGTGTGCTTTACACGCCATCTTAGGGACTATGCTTTTTATTTGACATCACCACAATCAGTGGTTTTTATTAGCCCGTTTGGAGCGATCCTTTTGGACGGTTAGCCAATTTTTGATTTGAGATTGAGCAGCACAAAAGTTGAGGTAGCGCAACTCAACCATTCTTAGCCCGCTTTTTGACAATTTTTTCAACTTTCAGCCTCGTCAAATTAAGGAAGGTATTTATTACCTTCAAGTAAATTTAATTCAATCGTAAAAATACTCCGGACAGTTAACGAGTAAGGATTCAGGTCTAAATTTGAGGAATTAAAGATGGTTCTTGCATATCTGGATTAACCATCGCTTTTATAGAACCCATTTGATATCTTTTAAGCTGCAAGCCTTTTAACCATCAGCCTAATAAAACAAACATTAACCTTGGCTGTTGCATTATCTAAAGTTCTCTCAAAGTTTTTGATGAGTATTTTGCACCTTTCCATCCAAGCATTTGACCGTTCAATTATCCATCTGGCTCTCACCGGAACAAATCCCAACTTCCCCTGTGCTTCTTTTTCTACTTTCGAGGGTTTTTTTGAAAGTTCAAACTTGATTTTAGTCATAATTTTTGGATAAATCTTCTGCAACTCAATTGTCAGATGTTCGGGGTGATATCCGTTGTCTAGCAAGATGGTGATTTTGGGGATATTAACTGGTTTAGATTTGAAATAATCGATGTTTTTGCTTAACATTTCAATTAAACCTGCATCATCTGATAAGCTAGCTTTCGTGCAGTGAGTAAAAAAGGGAAAACCAAGCGTGTCAACAGCTAGATGCCTTTTAATACCATTGGTGGATTTATAAAAACAATACCCTTTTGATGCAATACTGGCATTACAGGTATTTTTCACGGCTTGTGAGTCAATCATGATTAACGTAGTCCACTTCGGTTTTTTTTGACTTGTTCGCGTACTTGAGAATGTAAGGCTTTCATCAATTCTTCGATCGCTCCTTCTGACCGCCACTGTTTGTAATACCAATATACAGTTGAGTAGGGTGGTAAATCTTTTGGTAAATCTTCCCAATTGCCACCATTTTTGAGTTGATAGAATATGCCATCCAGGATTTCTCTTTTTGTCCAGTTGGGTGGTCGAGTTTGCTTTTTAATCGGTAATATTTGATGTAGTAGAGGTTCTAAGATAAACCATTCGGAGTCCGTTAGGTTACTAGAATACGGCATGACGGCTTTAGGCTTTAGGGTGTTTTGATGGTAATTTTAGCTCAAAACTTGATGGGGGACAACCAACTTGAAAATCTGTCCAGGCGATCGCCCACAACCGAATGACTTCAAAAAAGAGCTTTTGGCGCCGATCGACTGCTGTGAGCCGATCGACTGTTGTGAGCCGATCGACTGTTGTGAACCCGATCGCCTGTTGTGAACGGATCGACTGTTGTGAGCGATCGCTAAATAGATCTCAAATGGGTTCTATATATAGCAGGTCTAAATGAGTTGTGCAAAAGCATCGTATTTTTTAAATTAGGGTTATAGCCCAATACGGTTCAGTTAACAAAAAATTTCAACTTTTGTAATGCTGAAATACTCATTCTTACATTCAATTATTGAAAATCATGCCAATTACCAACTTTAACTGAACCGTATTGTGCTATAAATGCTACTACTTTTGAGCTTGCCTCTGCTACAATTCCTTGAATTAGGAGTGCAGAGTTTGCTGTTAAATTGTTAAAAAAGTCTTAAGCGTACCGGGACAGAAAAAAACCTCAAAGTTAACTTTTTGGGACTAAGTTTTCATGATTTTTTTTGCATAATTTTGCATAAATTTGAGTTTTTTTGAGTAAAACTATGCAAGCTCAGCTTGAATTGTTAACCCGATTTGGGGCCGTGTTAGCTACAAAAAACTCAAAAATGTGCAAATTTATGCAAAATTATGCAAGCTGGGAAACTAAGGAAAAAGCAGAGATGAGCGATAGCAAGCAATGTTTTTGTGATCACAAATCTGACTTTTACGTGCAGAAAGAGAAATAATGCACCCTCCTTTTACGGAAGCCTAACCGTAAGGTCGGGTTTAATACTTTTTTAAGCTTTAATGACAGAGGAAAGTTGCAGCCAAGTTTCTGAAGTTTGTGTAGCGATCGCAAATCGCTCGCTCCTACAACCGCTTTCTCAGCACAAGCGATCGCTGTACTCCCGAAATAGCTCACGCCCTTCAACGAGCGCCGAACATTAAATTTAAGTCGAGGACTGCCAACAACGCATTCTGCTGAACCGCTAAAAAGCAAGCTGATTGCCTCACCGTCGGAGGTTTATGTCTGGCCTGACCCTCAAGGTGTTGTCAGAGGGCAGGCGATCGCGCGCGCCTCTGTACCGTTCAGTCCCCCAAGCTGCTAAAAACGATCCAGAACTTTACGCCAAGCTGGAGCCTGATTGACGCACTGAGAGTAGGTCGAGTGCGGGAACAGCGTTTGGCGGTTAGCGAACTAGAAAACAGGCTTGTCACCATTAGAACCCGTAGATATTGATGTGATATTTGGTACCGATTCCCATTCAATACGATCGCGCTTGGACAATAAGTGGAGTCACGATCGCTTCTACAGGCGCATAGACGAAATAAACCCATCCGACTCCATTGCTTTGAACTCAGCCGGAATGCTCTCGCAACTGTCAACATTCAAAACAAACTGTATTTGCTTGAATTTGGGAGTGCAGAGTTTGCTGTTAAATTGTTAAATAAGTCTTAAGTGTACCGGAACAGAAAAAAACCTCAAAATTAACTTTTTGGGACTAAGTTTTCATGATTTTTTTTGCATAATTTTGCATAAATTTGAGTTTTTTTGAGTTTTTGTGAGTAAAACTATGCAAGCTCAGCTTGAATTATTAGCTGAAGTCGAGACAGTATTTGCAACTAAAAACTCAAAAATGTGCAAATTTATGCAAATTTATGCAAATTTATGCAAGGTAGGAAGCTGGGGGAAAAGCAGAGAAAGATGGTAGCAAGCAATGGAATTGTGATCACAAATGTCACCTTCATGGCACATCAATCTGACTCCCTCCGTTGGAAACAGAAGGTAGCAAAGGCAATGTTCAGCGATATATTTATACCGCAAAAGGAATCAACCGCTTGCTGATTGCTGTGCAGCGTTTTTCTGAAATCTCAATTTGGATGCGATCGCACGCAATCACCACAGCTACCCAAAGGCGGTAACTGCGGCCAACCTGTCATCGCACACAAAACTTTACGTCTCGTCCTCGGACAGCTCGTATCCTCGGCTTTACCCCATATTCAGGATTTTACTCAGACTCACCTGGCAGAGTTGTTGCGATAATCGTGTCACTATACTCAGCAGCGATCGCATTAGCATTTTTTAGGTACAAAAGCCTTACTTCCATCGAGCTCGTCATATAGCATAGTTAGCAGTCGGGCGATTACGCTGAAAATATACGGATTTTTTCGATAATGTCCTGTGACAGGGATATCATGCAGAAAAAGTCTTGATAATGTCCGCCATTGGGTAAATATCTCGAAAAAATCTCGATAATAGACCGATTTAGGCATTACCTTGAAAAATATTCCGTACAATAAGTTGTTATGCGACAACATCACATACCTAGATCCATTCTCAGGCACTTTGCAGATGCAGAGGACAAAGTTTGGATGCAACGACGCGGTGGATCACCTGTACGGACTAAGGTGGAAAATGCCGCTGTCAAAAAGAATCAATATAAAACGCTTCACGATAAACGACCTGAATGTTATGAAAAGCTATTGACCAGTTTAGAAAACTGGCTCAAACCTGCTTTGGAAGAAGTCATCTCTGAAGAACTACTTCCGAGTGAATCTGAGCGACAAAAAGAGTTAAGACTTTTTACGTCATTACAATATGCACGCTCTCCAGCTACAAGGGAATTTATGAGCAGTGTTGTTTTACCTCACATTGCTAAAGAATCACCTATGAATATGGAAGTACAAGCGCAAATGAAGCTTGCTCCAGAATATGATTTGCCAATGTTTATGGATCTTTACCAAACAGTTTTTAAGGAGCTTGAACAGCTCCCCCTTTTTCTAATTCGTAGTGAAGATGATGGTTTTATCTGTCCTGATGATCCCGTTTTTTTGCAAAGCGATAGTCAAGGAAGAATCATACTAGGACTATTTCCAATAAGTTCTCGGCTGCTTCTACAGTTGGGAGGCTCTAATCGCGACCAAACTTGTGAACCTATTTCTGCCAATGCAGAAGCTATTATTAAATGGAACCAAGACTCAATTTATGACTCTATAGCTGTATATGGTCGATCAAAAGAAGCAGTTGATATGGCAGCTAAAGGTTGGCTAATCCAGAGAGATATATAGTGATTAGTAAGATATTTAAGATATAGAGAAACAGGGAAAAATATCGCAAAGTTTAATTGCCTAATAGTTCTTTGTGAAAGTTTAAAAATTATAGCTGCTTCGGCAAGAGTTAACAATTCCATAATCTCCCTCAACAAAACGATAAGCGCCGTGTTGTGAACTGATTTAGAATCCATTAAGATTTGTTCAAAAGCCAATGCAGCAGCAACGGCTGAGAGTTTTCAGCCAAGGAAGTTCTGAGCTTCAGCTAGGGGTTGGGGTTGATCACCGAGTATCCTCTGCCAGCTCCCATGCGGCGGGCCGCTGAGGCTTTATTTTACCTCTGCTTTGTGGGCGCTCGCTCTCACGAACCCAGCACCTTCAGATTTTTTAAAAAAACCCAAACGTTTTCCCCATTTGGTAGCCGACAACGAAAACCCTCAACGTGATCGATCTCTACGACGGTCAAAAGCTTGCCTTTACATTTTTGCATCAAATCGGAATCCCAACCTTCATAAACAACTTTTGCACCTACGTATTTTTGGCTTTCACCAGGAGAACTTAGTAAATTTTTGAAAACTTGATATTGATCCTCTCCTAATGCACACCAGATGTTGAGTGTATCAATACCCTGCTTTTCAAGTTTGTTCAACTGGCGTTGAACCCAGCCAGCATCTTCTGGGATGTTACTGGCGATCGCATCCTCAATCGATTCGATTGCGTCGATTTCCGCATCGGTTAAATTAGAAATTTTATATTTGCGTTTTTTCATGGTTATGTGTAGCGAACTGCAAAAAGCAGAGGTCAAAACTGCAAAAAGGGGATTTTTGAAACCACATTAACTGCCACTCATCGGGAGTCTCAAAACCACATTCAGTGCAGAAGAAACCACATTACGGGTCTTGGCAACTTTTGGTGATCGGAACCAATCGCGAATGGCGATCGCAGTTTTTCAAACTGCTTCTAGGGAGAGAAAAACCCTTTACATCTTGATTAAAAATCGGCGACTTAATAAATCAATACTAGCGCGACCATACATTTGTCGTTTCAGCATTTTTAATCGATTAATATGTCCTTAAACCGGGCCATTACTTACAGATAAAGTCACACCCGCTTTAACATAATCATAGTTTTTGAATGTCTTCAAATAGTTTTTTTGTATCATAACACTTTTGATTCCATTGTTCAAGGAGATAATCTTTATAGGGATCTAGCTTGCTACGTCGTCGATCGCTACGACCGTTGCGTTCTTGAAATGTTGAATGCCGCAAGTACCGGAACACGGTAGTGCAACCAATACCTAATTTTTTGGCAATTGCTTTTCCTGACAAAGCTTGACGACGTAACTCCCACACTTGTTGATGAATAATAACTCTTCTTTCTCGACGTTGAATCGCTTTTGATACTTCTTTTTTGGTCTGATTTGATGCCGGAGGTAAAGGGACGATTTCAGTTTGATTAGCATCACTGGCTGGGGAACCAGTGTGTAGTTTTTCCACCTCTTTAAGGGTTTTTAGCTGGCTGCCAAATACTTGCGCGAGTGCTTCTGCGAGGTTTTGTAAAATATGAAAACGGTCAGCAACTTGAATGGCATTGGGGGCTCCTTGCAGAACACCTTTTTCATAAGTTCGGGAGCGATCGCGTGAGACTATTTCTACACCGGGATGTTCTTTTAACCAATCGGCTAGGGTTTCGGCTTCACGGTCTTTGAGAATGGCTATGGGTTGACTTTTTTCAAGGTCAACTAATATAGAGCCATAGGTGTGGCGTTTACGAAAAGCAAAGTCATCAACTCCCAGAATTCGAGGGGTTTGAATTGGTGCTAGCGGAATTCTACGCACTAAGTTTAATAGAGTATTGCGACTTAGTTTGAAGCCGAAATATTGGCTTAATCTAACTCCGGCATTCCCAGCTAAAGATAAACCAATAGCTGTTAAATGTTGAGTTAATCGTTGCGTTTTTCTTGCCCATGTTGCTGCTACATCTGTAATTCTTTCCGCAAATATGCGGCGCAGACATCGGGGATTGATACAGAAAAACTTTCGGACATTTAACTGTAAAGTGACTCGAAAATTAGCCCAAGATAAATCACTTAATTTTCGTTTATATTGGCTGTGAATGCGATGACTTACTGCTAAACAAACCGGACATCTGACTGGATTTTGGACAGAAGTGACATTGACTGCGATCTGAGTTGCTGTTTTGTCCAACTCCCAGCTATTTAATTGTAAAATTTCGGGGCTGGGTAGTAAACTGGGAATAATTTCTGCCAATGTAATATTCATTTAGAGTGCTTAATAACACTCAATTATAAGAGGGTTTAAGAATTATTTGGTGAGTACATTTCAATACTACATGAGTGACTGTGTGGCATTGACGATCGCTTGCAGTTGGCTCACGCTACTCTGACATATCTACATGGGTCACAAAGATTACGGAGGTAAGGCGCACAGACAAGGAGTATTGCGATCGCTACTCTTGAAATGACAAGGATGGACTTCGTTCAATAGCCGGACATCTCAGCCGGGACAATATGAGTTTGATGCGATCGCTCTTCGCCATTGGTTCCGATCACCAAAAGTTGCCAAGACCCTTAATCCTGGCTGAAGTGGATGATTGCAGTCTCGGTTGCAGTTAATCCTGGCTCTGTTACAATTAATCCTGGCTGAAACACAATTATAGTTGCAGTTAATCCTGGCTGAGTTTTCTGGGAATTCTAAGAAAAGCTCCTCCCAGGGCTGTATTTCTTCACCACTCAACAAGGCTGACCAAATGACTTCCAATCCGCTCAAGCCAAATGTCCAATATCTGCAAACAGACGTTATCGAGTTACTGGGGCAAATCAGCACCCTGATGTATCGCGCCAGTACAGCCCTTAGCTCAGATCGGGATAGTAAAAAATATGCAGCCTTCAAAAAGGAAGTGGATGATGCTAACCGGAATGTGGACAAACTGGAATTGAGGATGGCCATTGTCGCGCCGATGAAGGCTGGCAAATCTACGATTGTCAATGCCATTGTCGGTCAGGATATCCTGCCCAGCCGTAACGCTGCAATGACAACACTTCCTACTGAGATTGTCTTTAATGCAGAGTTACTAGAGCCAGCTTTGAGGCTAAGTCCTGAAATTTTAACCGTATTCCAAGAAACACTTCTCACTATCCAGTGCCAAATTCGGGAACTAGGTACTGAGGGAATTGGGAAAAAGATGGAGCAATACCCTCATTTAAACGAGTTATCAGAGCAAATTCGGGATGGAATGTGGGGCTTATTAACCAGTCCAAAGACTTCTGGGCGCGAGCAGATTGTCAAAGCTCTGACAGGTTTAAACGATATTATCCGTCTGTGTAGTTTAATAGCTCCATTAAGCGATCCTTTAGCACAACTTACGGATGTACCTTGCATTGAGACTCCCTTCCGGCGATCTCAAGAAGCTGAGAAATCAGAAAAGCTGGGAAACCTCGCGATTGTCGATACACCGGGGCCAAATGAAGCAGGAGAAAACCTCAAACTAGCAGCGGTAGTAGAAGAGCAACTTCGCAAAAGCTCAATTGTTTTAATTGTCCTTGATTTCACGCAGCTAAAAACGGAAGCAGCAGAAAAAGTGAAGAAGGACGTTCAAAAGGTAATTGATTTACGAGGTAAAGAAAACCTTTACGTCTTAATTAATAAGGTTGACCAACGCCGAGAAGGAGACATGACCCCGGAACAGGTGAGGCAGTTTGTGGCAGCTGAATTCGGCATTGGAGATCCTAGCGATGACGAGCGGGTGTTTGAAATAGCTGGTAGGAGAGCGTTTGTCGCGGCTAACTTCATGCAGGAACTAGAGCTAAATCCAACTGTACCACCTAAACAGATGCAAACAGGACGCGCTTTGGCTCAAGAAGTTTTCGGTATTGATTGGGAAGATGACCTGGAAGACGCAACGATAGAAGAATTACAGAAAAAAGCTCAAAGACTATGGAAAAAATCAGGCTTTGACCTGTTTTTAGAAAAAGCAATAAAGGCACTGATAGAACGAGCGGCTCCTCAATGTATGAGTTCTGCTCTCAAACTCAGTCGTAGCCGACTTGTAGAACTACGGGATGATGTAGAACTCCGCAGTCGTGCCATTGCCCAAGATGCAGAGAAACTACAACGTGAAGTTGGCTCATTAGAAACAGATTTGAAAAGTCTTGAAGCTTGTCGTACACGCTTGCAGGAAGTAGACATAATTAAGACACAACTCAATCGAAATCTCCAAAAAATTCTTCAAGACCTCAAAAAAGCCGCTAAAGTTAGCCTTGAAGACTATTGTGTAAAAGAGGAATATCAACGGTCTGACTGGCTCAAGCAAAAAGATATAGAAGCAAGAAATTGGTTGCTGACTCCACTAGCTGACTTTGAGTTTTTCCCTAAATGGGTTTCTAAACGAATGAAGTCAGCGTTTGAGTTTAAACCTTCTGGATTGTTTGAATTTAAGACTCAAGCAGAAGCAGAAGAATTTGCTAATCAAGCAATTACATACGCTAAGCAAAGGGCTGACAGCTTGCTATCGGGAGTTCGTCAAGAAACAGCCAAAGAAATTGAACTAGCACGCACGGGTTTGTCCAACTTTTTAGAAAAAGAGACAAAGCCCATAATTGAAAGAGCGAGAACTCGTCTAAATGAAGCTTTTAATGTAAATCTTTCGTTACCACAACCTGCTTTAAAAGCTGACGAATTACAGTTGGTTAAACCTCGTGTCAATACTAAAACTCGTTATGTGGATCAGGGATATGAGGAAAAAACAGTAAAAAAACGTGATTTGTGGCATTGGCTTTGGATTGTTCCTTATGAAGAGAAAGTAAAAGTAAAGCGGGCTGACAAACAAGAGAGTTATTACAGTATTTCTTTGGATGAGTTAATTAAGGATGTAAACCAATCCATTGAAACCGGTATTAATAGTATAAGCCAGGGAATAAATAAATACCTTGACGAAGATTTCCAAGAACGAGTTAGTGAATTTTTTAAAGCTCTGGAAGACTATTTAGGTAACTACCGAAATAGTTTAAAACAAGCACAAAATGACCAACGGCTTTCTCTTGAAGAAAAAGAGAAATTGGTGGGCGAACTTAGTTCTTTAGTGCCAGAAGCTACCAGATATGTTGAAAAGGCAGACAACTATCTGAAATACACTATGGAATTGATGGAAAAGACAAAATGAAAGAAAACCCAGTAGATTCTGAGGCGCTGAAATTTCATCTTTGCTCTCTACAGAGAAACGTTATCGAGTTGCTGGGTAAAATCAGCGACCTGATGTATCAGACCAGTGTAGCAGTTGGCTCTGATGAAGCTAGCCAGAAGTATATAAAATTTCAGCAGGAAATTGTTCAAGCTAGCCGTAATGTACAAGACCTAAAACTGAAACTGGCGATTGTCGCACCGATGAAGGCTGGTAAATCCACCATTATTAACGCCATTATCGGTCAGCCTTTACTGCCAAGTCGCAATGCGGCAATGACAATGCTTCCCACTGAGATTTTATTGAATGCCAAACTAAAAGAGCCAGTTTTAATCCTAAGCAGCCAATTTCTCTCAACATTTGAGCAGACGTGGTTGGCGTTGAGGCATTCCATTACTGAATCCGGTATTGAACCAATACTCGAACAAACTAATCAATATCCGCATCTGGCAAAGTTAATACAAACAATATTTTTTCAGGAAAATTTTGCCCTGCTTGCCAAAGCTTCAGGGTGTAAAGCTGTCAACCAAACACTGACTCACCTGAACGATATTAGCCGATTGTGCCACCTAATTACACCACAAATAGAGCCTTTGGAATCTCTCACTGATTTCCCGCGCTTGCACACACCTTTTTGGCGAACTTCTCAGAAAATTGTCCAACCGGAACAGCTTGGAAATTTAGTAATTGTCGATACGCCAGGGCCAAATGAGGCGGGGACACATCGGCTAGCGGCTGTTGTAGAACAACAACTACAAAAAAGTTCAATGGTATTGATTGTTCTGGACTTCACCCAACTCAAAACGCAAGCAGCCGAACAAATAAAAGAAGAGGTACAGAAAGCAATCGAGTTAAGGGGTAAGGAAAACCTGTATGTTTTAATCAATAAAGTTGACCAACGCCGAGAAGGAGATATGACTCCAGAACAAGTGCGGCGGTTTGTGGCATCTGAATTAGGCATCGGTGATGCAGATGATACCGAACGGGTATTTGAAATATCTGCAAGATTTGCATTCGCGGCGGCTAACTTTTTTATGGAGTTGCAGCAGCATCCGCGTATAGCAGTGACCAAATTACAAACAGCACGTCCTTTAGCTCAAGAAGTATTCGGGGTAGATTGGGAAGAAGACCTAGAAGATGCAACGGTAGAAGAGTTACAGCAAAAAGCTCAAAAGCTTTGGAAAAAATCAAGCTTCGCTCCTTTCTTAGAAACAGCAATTGATGCTCTGATTGAACGCGCTGCCCCCCGGTGCATGAAATCAGCACTAAATATTAGTAATAGTCGCCTTTTACAACTTTGTAATGAAGCTCGATCTCTGCCTAGCTCTGTGACCAAACCTGCTAAACGTTTTAGGTCGGAAGCTAGAAGTATAGCTGAGGATTTGATTTTAATTGACCTATGGCGTAAAAGTTTGATTGAGTTGGAGGAAATTAAACCTTTACTCCACGAACAAATTCGGGAAGACTTGGAAATTATCAAGAATAAAACTTTGGTAAATTTGGAAAAATATTTCTTCTATGAAGAGTACCAGCGAGCTAGCGTTATCACAAGATATGCTACATCTTTTTTTGTGAAATTGAATAACTTAGAACGCTTTCCCCAAGCTCATATCGTACAGCGTTTTGGCCGTTGGCTACTATCTAGATTACAGTTTGCTCCCACAGGAGTAGTCTATTTAAAAACTCCTGAAGAGGCAGAAGAATTTTATGATTATGCTTTGAACTATACCAAGGAAAAATTAGATAATTTAATAGAAGTAAGCTCCCAAGATATCAGTATAAAGTTAGAGCAGAAGCGGCAAGAGTTACAAAATAGGTTAGAAGAGGAAATTTCTAAGTTTAGCAAAAAAGTAAGAGACTACTTTCAAAATAACTTTTCTTCAAATAGCAGTTCACCAAATATTTTTATTAAACCAGATGGAATAAAAATTTGGGGAAGTCAATTCAGGACTGAAATCGAGTCAGTAGAGAAATATCAAAAGAAACAAGTAAAAGCGTGGGGTAGATTGAGCTTAATTAAAATGAATCGAACAACGGCGGTTAAATATGCTGTTTCTTTATCAGAACTGAGCGAACAGGTTAACCAATTAATTGAGCAAAGAGGTGAAAGACTAAAGCAGCGGGCTAATGAGTATTTAGAGCAAGAATTTAAAATAGATATGGAAAATCTATTTAAAGAATTAATCCAACTATAGGTACTCCATTAAACAGCACAAGTTAACTGATATCGAACCAATGTCTAATACTTTTTATTCTGAACAATTTGGTTTACAGAAACCCCCCACTGGTTCTCCAAGCCCGTCTACACGCCATCTGGAAGAACTTCAGCACCGAATCCCTGTTGTTGGTGACAAAGCCCTAATTGACCTGGTTAATGGTATTCAAGTCAGTAAAGACATCATCCGCTATCGCAAGAATCGAGGTTTTTTTGGTCGATTGATGGACACATTGGATGGAAGCGATCGCCAACGCCAAATCCTCCTCGATGGCAACCTCATTGCAGGTCAAGAAGCCCTACATCAGTGGGTACTAGAACTGAGTGATTCCCTTCGCATTAGTCAAGTTGCCTTGGAAGTTACCCAGCAATCTTTACTAGAAGCGCGGGATGCCATTCGCCAACAAAAGCGAAGCTTACAAGAACAAAAACAAGCCCTGCTAGCACTCAGCAAACAGTTCGAGCGACTCGCTCAACAAGTTGGTACAAGACTCAACCAATTAGAAGCGCGAGTGCGTTCGTTAGAGGTGCGGGTTGCTGCTAATGAGGATTTAGACAGAATTGTAACAGCTTGGGCAGCAGAACAAACCTATACTAAGCTACCTTGGCCTGTGCAAGTTGTCTTGTTAGCGCGGGAAGTCTTTAGCAGTTCGGTCGCGATCTATGAATTAGAAACTGGCGATACAACCCGGTTTCGTCCGTTACTCGTGAATAAAATACTGTCTACCAGCTTCCAGATGCCTAAAAGTTTTTTTGGGCTGGCTGACTTGTTAGATAGCTCTTGGGGTGAAATGGGAGAGAGCGATCTCGTTCTTACAGCAGCCTTACTAGAAATTCGCTCGGTTCCAAAACATCGGCTCCTGAATACACCCCTTCTGTTTACCATCGGTACAACCCTGGAACTGGCAACCCTTCCAGAAGAAGCTAGACCTGCAAAACCCGGACAGTGCGCTCTGGCACTCTGTCGCACCCAAATTGATTCCATCTCTCGCACCACTGACGCACGGGAATTCGTCACTGCTGTGGTTGAAGAAACTGCCAATGATTGTTTAGCTATGACAGCCAGGAGTTGAAAGAACATGAAATCAGCTACTCCCGACTTTGGACTTGTACTTACTGGTGGCGGTGCTAAAGGAGCCTACCATGCGGGCGCTCTTAAGTATCTTGCCGAACTCGGAATAGAACCCCAAATCATTGCCGGAACAAGTATTGGCGCTCTTAACGGTGCTGTTTTGTCATCTCACGGGTCATTCCAACAGGGTGTTCGTCGTTTGAACGAACTATGGGAACAGTTGGGGACTGCCCCAATCCTTCGCCCGAATACTGGTGCCTTGCTCCATACCATAAGCTACGCAGCCCAAACTTTTGTCCCAACCCTGCGGGGGTGGATGCTTGATTTCCTGGTGTCGGAAGGGATAGTAAAAGACCGTACCGCCATTTTTGACCCAGAGCCAATTGAGCAGCTATTATACGAAGTCGTAAAGCCAGCCCAATTGCAACGGGGCATCGAGTTATGGGTGACAGTCTTTCCTTCTCTGAAAATTCCAGGTTTAGGATACGACTGGTTGATTGATTTCGTCCGCGCTCGTACTGGCACGGATGCCCACTGGCTCTGCGTACAGGATTTGACTGATGAAGAGGCCATCTACAATTTACTTCTTGCCAGTGCTGCCCTTCCTCTGGCATTTCCCAGCCGCGAAGTCAATGGTAAGGCTTATGTGGACGGGGGTTTGGCTGATAATGTCCCGCTAAGAGCGTTGGCAGCGCGGGGCATAACGAGTGCGATCGTCATTCACCTGCAAAACGGGTCGGTATGGAATCGCTACGACTTCCCAGACCAGACCATTATTGAAATTAGGCCAGAACAGCGAATTAACAAGTCTGATACACCGCTCATCGGCTTGGTTGATAGTTGGTTGGACTTTAGCGCCGAACGCATCGCAGAACTCAAACAGCGAGGCTATGAAGATGCTAAGCGTTGCCTTACGCCTATTATCCAAACCTTTAAAGCTGTTAATGACCAGCGTCAGAGTCACAACTCACTGGTTAATTCGACGTGGCGGCTTCTGAATGAGCCACTGCTTTAGAATTGAACTTTGGACAAAACCATCAGGCTAACGGGGGTAAATGAGCAGTCGATACTGTTGGCAAAAGCAATCTTTTATGTAATTAATCGTGCTACAATGACAAGAAATCTTGGCTTTGGGGGTTAGTAATACTCTACGTTAAGATGCCTTGTATTACTTTCGCCAACAGTATCTTCGCTATTTCTGGACCTGCTAGTGGCGATCGCCTTGCTGCTATTTCACCCAGGCGACAATATAGAACCCATTTGACATCTTTTCTTAAAAAATAAGGCGGATAAACAAGCCGTCTCACATAACTCAATAGCCACTTATTAAATAATCTGCTTACAGGTTAATTGTAGGAGACCGCAATCATAATCGCTCAAGACCGCAATCAGGATTTTTCCGAGACCACATTAAATGAAACTGAATCAAAACTTCAGACCAAATTAAGGCTGAAACACAATTATAGTTGCAGTTAATCCTGGCTGAGAAATGTTTTGATTGCAGGTTTGAGCGTTTATGATTGCAGGTCGCTACAACTACTGGTTGTGGTGTCTAGGTTTTCTTGTAGGCTACAAAAGCTAATTGATTTGGTTGCTAGTTCTACTCATGTAGGCAAATCATTAATGAGGCTCTCACATAGACTGATTGCCGATAGGCAATAAGCACTGGCGATACCGACTGTCACTTTGTCACGGGCGGTTGTATGTTGTCCAAAATCAGCTACTTCACGGATATGGTTAACCAAGAGATAGGTGGGCTTAGTGACGTATTTGGAGATTGGATTAAGTTCCTGTCGTGAACCAGTTATTAACTGTAAGATAATGCATTGTGCCCAGGGGCTTGCAGGAAGTTTGCCTCCATCACTAGGAAAGTTAATTGCTTTAGATTGCCATTCAGTAATCCAGCAGTTAGGCAAACTTCGATCAGGTGGTAACTCATGGAACCAGATAATATCTAGAGCGCGATTTACGACACGACGCATCCAATTTGTAGCGTCTACTGGATTTGGGGATATGTCTCGAATTGCTTTTCTAATTAACTCAAACAGATGTGGATCGCAGCCTTGAATTTGGCTGAGCCGTAATTCTAAAACTTCTTGAATGTTTGTCTCAAAATCCTTGTTGGTTTGAAATAAACGGCGTAGCTCTTTGACGCTTGGTGCTCGCAATTCAGCATATTTTTGCATGAGGCGGCAGCTTGATTTAAGTTTATTGCTGGAAAACTGAAGGAAACCACGTTGTTGCAATGCAGTCTTTCGTTCGTGAGGTAGCGTATTTGCGTCTATATCTTCTATAGCTGCTCTAGCTAAATCCTCCCTCATCTCATCCGTACAGTCATCCCATAAATCCTCTAAAAGTTGACGATGGCTAGCAATCATTACCTCACAAACTGTATCAATGTCACTTTTAGTGAGGTTAGTTCCATCTTCAAACTTTTCAGCTAATTCTCTAAGAAGAGCGACCGCAAGAATTGGAATTCCACCCGTCCAATTGCTGACTTCTTTACGGGCAGAATTATCAAGCAAAATATTTCTGACATTCAAAGGCAGCAGAAAGCCATCCCAATCTGAGTCCTCTAATTTTCCCACTAGCAGGGGCATTGGATTAAAAATTTCCCAGAAGTCTGAGACGCGGGAATCTGTTGGCATGAGATCGCGCAGGTTACGCAGATGCAGACGACTACCAGTGACTAGACGCAGACTGCTATGTTGAGCTAAGTTCCTTAGCTGATCCCATAAATTTCTGGTAATTCCTGCCTCTTTAAGAACATGATCAAAGCCATCAAGGATTACAAGTAAGCGATCGCCCTTACTATCCAAATCCTCAAAGACCAAATCTAAAAGCTCGTATATACTGCTGTTCTCATCTGGCTCTAAGTAAGCAGCTAAATCTGAGCTGATTTCGGATAACGTCGTCTTTAACTCTCTAGCAAGGCGTTGTTTGAAATCCTCGTCGGTACTTGGGGGAGAATGTCTTAAGTCAAGATAGACAGCCGCGATATAGGATTCATTACCTTGACGGTATCTCTGTGCCAGATGATGAAGTAAAACACTTTTTCCATATCGTGCAGGACCAACGACACAGACATGATCAGGTGTAGGTTTTAGGAGTTGGCGTTCCAGATTCTTCAGTAAATTTTCACGTCCCAAAAAAGAAGGAACATTTACTCCCAGTACTTGATATGAAATAATCATACTTCCTCCTCCGCCTCTTTCACGGCTTTACGCTGTAGATCAGCAAAATCAACATTTCTCCGAATCCACTCTGCCATCAGGGGAATTGCAAGAGTGTAGGCACCCTGGCGGTCTGACGAGTCAAGTTCTATCAGTTCAAGTTCCCTAAGGAATTCCAAGTCCGCACCCAGTCCAACCCGCCTAGGAATAGGAATCCCCAATTCCTCAAACTTCACCTCAAGTAACTCAAGGTTGACGGGATCGTCCCCTTCAGCCAATTGCTCACAAAGTGCCAAAATTACCCGTCTGCGTTCTTTCCCGGCATATCCCCATAAGGTTTGAAAATGTTCGTTGTCCCCTGCCATTTCCTCAATGGCTTTTTCAATATGTGATGGAGTGATCGTGCGATCGCCAGTTCGGGCGGCATTCTCAAAGACGTGATTGCAGAGTGACTGGACTAAAAAAGGTTGACGAGCACAAAGCTCTACAATGCGATCTCTAGCTTCGGTTAAATAGAGAAGCCTGCCTTCTACGGGCTCAGTGACGAGTGCCCTTGCGGCTTCCACAGGTAAATCGCTAATTCCAATTCGATATCCAATGCCAAACAAAGCCGACCAGTACTCTTCTCGAAGCCGTTTGAGCCTGCGAGAACCTGTGATGATTGCTGATAAATTGGGGTACTCATGCAGCAAGTAACGAATATTTTCTGGAACTTGCGGGCTGGTCACTCCAGAATCAATACCCTCCTGGAGCTTGTCAAACTCATCCAGCATTAGGAGAAGCCGACGGGGTTGGATGGCTTCCAGCACGGATTGTAGATAGAGTTCAAAGGTCTCAAAAGGATGCTCGGTGGAAAAAACTTTGCTTAAGCCTGAGGTAAACTGTGGTTTGAACGGTTTATTGTTTGCTCCTTCGGTTTGCCCAGGCAACCAAACATTAACACCAGCGTCATGGCAAGCCCACCCGATTTTACGAGCCATCAGACGGTAAACATCCTGGGTTTTTATCCCTACCTGGCTCTGATGTCCCTCTGCACCTTGAAAAGAGCAGTCTACTGGAATCCAGTCTGGTAGAACTCCAGGTTTTTGAAGTTGTTTGAGGATAGAGGTTTTGCCGGTGCGTCGATTACCTTCAAGGAGAATTACATTTGCGCGCTTGCTGGCTGAAAGTTGTCCTTTAATTCGTTGAATGACATCGTTTCGACCAAAAAACATTTCTTCCCGGTCAACTGGACTACCCACGATGTAAGGGCTAGTTCCTAACTCACTAGTTAATGCTGAGTTGAGTGTTGATCGAATCGCAAGGGTTAAAGGTACTTCTTCGTGCATAGTTGTCCCATCTAAGCGGGATGCCGTCCATATCATGTTGAAATTGAACGTACCAAATGCCTGCTGCGGTTCTATAAGCAGAGGAAACTTAACCTCACTGCCATCTTGAAGGTATGCTACCTTTCCACTTCCGACTGCTGGGTTAGTCTGAATTTGTAAATTCCTAATTGCGATTGAAGATGCATTTCGGATGTTTAGGGAAACTTCGTTAGGTATCCCAACAACAACGCTTGATGGAGCGAGCCGTGTTGCAATTTCGACTACTGACAAGATTGATTCAACCTCACGAGCAATTAGCTTAGTCACATTAAGACTAACTTCTCTTGCTCTTTCCACTACAGCAAGAGAGGTACTACCCAGCAATTCAAATGCATCTCTCATCCTACGATGAGCATTTTCCAACACTGCTACACGACCTGTTCCATCCGGAATTTCATGAAACCCTCTAAGAGAAGCAGCAGCAGTAGCGGCAGTAACTAACCAAGGTATAATCTCTGGAGAGAACGTTCCTTCTAGCCCATGCACTACTCGGTTTCTAAGGTCATAAAGTTCTTTACCAAAGCGATCAAACCACAGTGGCTCTGCCCTACTTCCGGCTTGTTCGGTTTCTGCGATCATTCGCACTACTTTGGACTGTTCAAGCCAGTTCAACACAGGGTCATCACTAGTACCCATCACCATGCGAACCAAGGCACTTAGAGCATCTGAAATCCGTCCTTGAGTACCTTGCCACAGCCGAGCTTGCATTTGAAGGGGGGGTACAGGTATTTTCAGATCCCTTAAAGCCTCCATCGAAAGATGCTGAATAGTGGCACCACGAGCGTGCCCCTTCAACCAAGATTGGTAGGCAGGAGAACGTAAGAGTTCAGCTAGAAATTGAGCCGTAATACCTTTTCTAGGGCGAATGACGGCAAGACCCTGTGTCGCGATCGCACCTATTGTTCCAGCAATATCTGAAATTAAACCAACTTTACCGATCGTCCCTGATTTTGTAACAACAATATCAAAGGGACGCAGGTAGTGCTTCTCTTTAGCCTTAGCTTCTCCAGCTTTAGTCAGAAAGAGTTCTGGAGCTTTAGCACCAGCACCTATCACATCAGAAACCCGAAGCAGCCCTGCTACAGCGTCAGGGGCTTTAGCATCTTTCGTGCTAATAGACTGGTTATAAGAAATTCCTGTGAAAATATCAGCAATTTGCTGAAGCGATCTCAGCTTAATAGTTGGATCAGTTTCAGTTAGGGCTTTTAACTGTTCAGCTAAGGCATCATCTCCTGTTCGCTTTACAATCAGTTCCCAGTCTCGCTGAGCAAGAGTGGTGATTGAAGTGCTCCAAAGATGTGTACTAGATTTGCCATCATGAAATGTCTGAGCAACTCGCTTTGCCAATAATTGTTGTTCACTAGGTGAGAAGAGTTCTCGTTTTCGTAGTCCAGACGGAAAATCTTCGACTAAGAAAAAGCGCACAGAAGAAGCAGGCTCCTCACGTCGAAAGACTATGAGGTTAGAGTTAAGTCCAGTAAATGGGGTAAAGGCACCTGAAGGTAACGCTAGAATTCCTTCAACATAGAAGTCAGACAGTAGCCGTTCACGAAGTTGTTTTTCGGCACCTGCACGAAAGAGAATTCCATCTGGAAAGGCTACGACGGCTCGACCACCTGGACGCAGAGAAGCCATAATGTGTTGTAGAAAAAGTGCTTCTGTGGTTGAGGTAGGGATTGGGAATTCATTTCGATAAGCATAGGCAGATGATCGTTGTCCCCAAGGTGGAACCGCCAAGATTAGATCGAACCCTTCAGAAGCTCGGTTATGGCGCACTGTTCTCTCTAAAGTGTCGCCGAGTTCAAGCCGAGGGCAATCAATGCCTGCTAGAACAATGCGGGTTAGTCCAACTGCGTAGGCAACAGGGTTGATTTCGACCCCAAAAATGCTATTCTCCTGAATCCCCAACCAGTTTCGGGGAGGAAGAAACTTAGCTTGATCCTGCAAGTGACGAGTACAAGTGACAAGCAATCCGCCCATACCAAAGCAAGGATCGTAGATACGATCGCCTGGTTTCGGATCGGCAAGTGCAACCATAAGATCAGCAACTGGTTGTGGGGTGGTAAATTGCCCTGTACTTCTACCACCCATAGAGTCTGAGATCAAAGCTTCTAGGATAGTTCCAGCATTAGCGCGATCGTCTGCTGAGTCAAAAGGCAAAGAATCGATCCAGCGAAAAAGCTCGAAGACTGGTTCTAGGGTAGTTAATGATTCAGATTGCTCAACTCCAATTTGTTCAAGAGCAATACCGATGCGGTAAAGCTGTTGCCCAAGGGGTGTTGAAATAGCAGATTTTAAAGAGGGAACAAGATTGTATTGAAAGATTTTGATAAAGATTTGAAAATTTTGTTGGCGCAATTTAGACCAACGTAAATAGTCCGGTAGTGCATTTGTGTAATGCAATCCATCAAATTCAGCGATTGCATTTTGTTCTTCTTCGTAAAAGTCTACCCACCGTAAGAATAATAGAGCAGCAGCATGAACTACAGCATCAGGAAATCTTCCGACTCTGTGGTAGCCGTTGAGTGCTCCTCGTAGCTCTTTGACTAAATCTCGCTGTTCTAAAGGGTTCATCCAGTAATCTTTAACTCATTTAGGGGCAACAATCATGATGGCAAGAGGGTTTTGAGTTTTGCAATGACTTCAGCCGTTAAAGTCGGTGGGGCTTTGCCAATAAACTCGGCATTGCGGGTTTGCCAATCTAGAGATTTGATTTGGTCATATCACTTGTATCCGATAGGGATTGAGCCGAGATCCGATACTGTTGGCGAAACATTTCTTAACATTAGGACTGACTAAGAACGCAAGCCACAGTCCAGATTTGCAGAAATTGATGAACTAACCGGCACTGCTACTCGGCGTAAATCCATTCAGGAACTAGGGCGATTATTACATCTGGCAGAACATCAAAATCAGCCATTGTGTTTTATTCTGGATTTAGATCGCTTCAAGCACGTTAACGATCGATACGGCCATGAGGCAGGAGATAGAGTTCTTTCCGTTTTGGGAAAACACTTAAAGCAGTTCTTTCGGTCTGATGATATAGTAGGTCGTTGGGGCGGCGAGGAATTTGTTTTAGGTATATATGGGATAACGCGAGATTTGTGTGCAAAGCGGCTGAATGACTTCCTAAAAACCTGGGGCGAGCAGAAGTTTACTGCTGTTAATAATCAGACATTTCAGGTGACTTTCAGTGCAGGGGTGGTTGAATAACATGAGTCTAATAGCATAGTACCACACTATTCTGCCCAATTGTTCTGGCGTATAAACAGATTTATCGGTATTAGGATGGTGGTAATAAAAGCGAGCGCGGGGCAACAGACTAATTACCAGCATTTCTCCCACCAACCTATTCAACTCTTAGCCAATACCGAACTGCACCAACTGGCTTGCGTCGTGCAATGCTCAGATGCCGAGTACCCAAGGCGACCTGTACACCAACGGGATCGCTCCTGGCTGGCCTAAAAATAGCGAAGCTGTCATCAACCGCAAAGTAGCACTTCAAACCCTTACCAGACGCGGGAACTCTGCTCAACCAACTCAAGAGCGATCGCAAAAAGTCCAGGGCTGATTTGGCAGATGTGGAGGCAATTTTAGAACTGTTGCCAGAGATGCCAGCACAACAGCCAGAGCTACCCGACCTCTATGCAGCGAGGGATAATCTTTTTGAGATGCCCTCTGTGGGTGGGTGGAAGTTTAGGAAGGGTGAGAATCGCGGTCGCTTCTATGCTTTTGCCTCTGCTCTAATTGCAGAGGCCTCAAAACTTGACCAAAATTACACCATAATCCAGCGCTTGCAATCTGACCTCAAGCAAGCAACCGAGCGGTGCGACGGATACGGCAACCAGTTGAGAGAAAAGACAGAAATTATTCGCAAGCTGGAGGCAAATCTAGGACAACGTCCGTTTTAGGTATTCAACCGATAGATTGATATGCAATAGCTGAAAGGCTATCACTTGGCGGCTATTAAAAAAGCAGCCTTAACAGCCTATTCGATTAGTTCTGCTTGCTCAATTGTGAAAGTACAGCTTGCTCTAAATGACACGAGTTACAAGCTTATTCCTTGAATTGGGATTGTAGAGCTTGCTGTTAAATTATTAAATTGATCTTAAGTGTACCGGAACAGTAAAAAACCTCAAAATTAACTTTTTGAGACTGAGTTTTCATGAGTTTTTTTGCATAATTTTGCATAAATTTGAGTTTTTGTGAGTTTTTTTGAGTAAAACTATGCAAGCTCATCTTGAATTATTAGCTGAAGTCGAGGCAGTATTTGCAACTAAAAACTCAAAATAATGCAAATTTATGCAAAATTATGCAAATTTATGCAAGCTGGGAAAGTAAGGAAAAGAACAGGGATGAGCGATAGCAAGCAATGTTTTTGTGATCACAACTTGGCTTTAAAACAGCAAGGCTTGTGCGTTCTGGCGATCAAACTAATGCAGGCTGCAAAACAACTGCATCAATCGGTACTGACTCCCATGCAATACGATCGCGCTTGTCCTTGTAAGCGGATTAGCATAAACTTCTACAGGCGCACATACGAAAAGCAGGTATGGGCAGTAGCAATAGCAATGTTGGGCGATATATTTATACAGATGCGAGGAAAGTTACAGCCGAGTGAATGAAATGGATGGTGCGATCGCAAATCGCTCGCTCCTACAACCGCTTTCTCAGCACAAGCGATCGCTGTACTCCCGAAATAGCTCACGCCCTTCAACGAGCGCCGAACATTAAATTAAAGTCGCCACATCTCAATTATTCGCTATTCGCGAATGTAGAATAAAGGAAAGAAAGCGATGCCAGAGGCTGGCTGAGCCTACGAATAAAGCTATGCTCAAACCGCAAGATATCGTTGCCATACTCAAAGTCCACTGTTGGGAAAAAGCAACCTGGACTTACAGCACCCTCGCTCACAGCTTGGGCATGAGTGCCTCAGAAGTTCATGGTGCGCTTTCTCGCTGTGAAGCAGCAGGCCTCTATGATAGTGAGAATCGCAGGATTTTGACCCAAGCACTACTAGAGTTCTTAGTTCACGGGCTGCGCTATGTATTCTATGCCCAACCCGGCCCCTTAAGTCGAGGACTGCCAACGGCGCATTCGGCTGAACCGTTGAAAAGCAAGCTGGTGGTCTCACCGTCTGAGGTGTATGTCTGGCCTGACCCTCAAGGTGTCGTCAGAGGACAGGCGATCGCACCCCTGTACCGTTCAGTCCCCCAAGCGGCTAAAAACGATCCAGAACTCTACGCCTTGCTTAGCCTGATTGATGCGCTGAGAGTAGGTCGAGTGCGGGAACAGCGTTTGGCGGTTAGCGAACTTGAAAACAGGCTCGTTACTCTATGAACCCGCAAATATTGATGCTAGAAACAGTTGCCAGGGTATTATCGATGGTTTCGAGCTGAGCTTGAAAGTTTGTGCTCCATCGTCCCTGCTTTCCTCTCGCCCGTTGCTAGAAATTCAGGTCGCGCTAGCTTGCTATTACAAAGTATTGAAGAGCAACTGGAGCGCACAAGCCAACTGAACTACAACTCTTGCTATAAAGCGGCTACCGCCCTTGTTCCGAAGATTGATACGAATAGCTGCATAGCGAATAACTGGGGGGCAATCTTTTAGGCAATCTTAACAGTCTATTCGATTAATTCGGCTTACTCAAGACAGTCTATTCAATTAGTTCGGCTTGCTCAAAACAGTCTATTCAATTAGTTCGGCTTGCTCAAGATTGAGATCAAATTATTAATCTTGAGCCAGTTTTGAATCAATTGCAATTTCCATTACTTCAATTCATAATTGCAGAGTTGGCTGTAAAAATCTTAAATAATTCTTAAGCGTACCAGGACGTGAAAAAACCTCAAAATTCACTTTTTTGGAGTGAGTTTTTTTGAGTTTTTCTGCATAAATTTGAGTTTTTTTGAATAAATTTGTGCAAGCTACAAATTGAAGTGTTCGCTGTTTTTGGCTTAATTAGCAACAAAAAACTCATAAAAACTCAAATTTATGCAAATTTATGCAAGGTAGAAAGCTTGCACAAAAAGCAGAGATGGACGGTAGCAAGCAATGTTTTTGTGATCACAAACCCTGACTAATGCGTGCACAACGAAAAATAATCCACCCATAAATACGGCATCCTAACCGCAAGGTCAGGTTTAATACTTTCTTAAGCTTTAATGACAAATGTAACTGTTTGTACTACAAATTAACTGAATATTGTCTCGACACAATAATGCTCCGTTTTTTGGCATAAAGCGATCGCTCGGCTCCGACTGCACAAAAATTACAATTCTGACCCCGGCATGGATAATGTATGCTCGCACCATCGGCTCGCGCAACATTGAGCGGTGGGACAGTTGTTGCCATACCCATAGATCCTCTCAACTTGGGACAGTGCGGTGAGTGTACTGACTTCAAAGAGAGCTGCTACGAATCGACTTCCCGCGATCGCAAGAGCCTCGCGCATAGAACCCACCACTACCACCAGCTTTTTGCTCGCTTGTGACTACCATCGCCGGAGTCAGAGGGCACGCGATCGCACCTCAATTAACAATTTATACAAATAAAGAAAATTATAGTAGTCAATCTCTACTTTAATAAACCCTAATAGCCCTCTCCAATTGGGGGGGATAAAATCACCAGAATAGCGGTGTTCAATTACAGTTGTTAACTTGTATATTTACAAACAGTGATTACCGATTAAAAGCTATGAAAAATTTACCGAAAGTCAGACCCAGAGAGCAGCTATCAAGCCATATCCACATCCGCTTGACTGACTCCGATTACAGCGAAATTCAAACACTAGCTCACCAAGTAAACTTGAGTATGAGCGACTTCATGCGTCGTGCAGCTTTGAGGAGAACTATGCCACACCCTCTATCTGTATTGGATTTGAAAGCCTATCAAGTTTTATGCCAAATTAATGCTCAACTTAAAATTGCCGCAAACAACCTCAATCAGATGAAGAAAGCTTGCAATAGTGCTCTGGTATTGGGAGAACCCGTTATTGTTAATAGAGGACTCTTAGAAAATGTACAGCAACTTATTCGAGAGAACCAAACTGCAATTAAAACAATAGTTGCCAACCTCACCAAATCTACAGTCCGCTAATTCTTAATAAGCCTCAGCAATTGATGTAATAAATCTACTGTGAAACGGCTATGATTGGCAAACAAATCAAAGGTACAGGCTTTCGTGGCTGTCTGAACTACGTGCTGGGCAAAAAAGATGCCGATTTAATTGGCGGTACTATGTGCGGACAGACTCCTGAAGAACTGGCTGCTGAATTTGGGATTGCCCGACAACTAAGACCTAACCTGAAAGTAGCAGTATTTCATGCTACTTTATCTGTCGATTCTACCCAGAAACTAGAAGTAGATGTTGACAATGACCAGCGCTGGCTGGCAATTGCAGCTAACTACATGAAAGCGATGGAATTTGACAATAATCAGTATGCAGTTGTCAAACACAGCGATACAAACCATGACCACATTCACATCGTTGCCAGTCGCATTCGTCTAGATGGGAGTGTCGTTGATGATAGCTGGGATTATTACAGAAGCCAAGAAGTAATCCGCCAGTTAGAAAGAGACTACAATTTAGAAGCTGTTACACCTAGTTGGGAAACATATAAGCGAGCTCCGACTACAGGAGAACATAGGTACTTACAAAGCAAGGGAAACAAAAGTGTCAGGGTGCAATTACAAGACCTAATTGATGAAGTCACCCAAGATAAGCCAACTATGCCAGAATTTGTTGAACGGTTGCAGCAACAAAGCGTAGAGGTGCAAGTAAAAACAACTCAAAGTGAACTAAGTCAAGGCATTTCTTACAAAATAGATGGAGTTGCTTTTAGCGGTACTCAATTAGGTAAAGCCTACACTTTTTCTGGATTGCAGAAGTATCGAAATGTTAGCTATGACCAAGGACGAGATATCGCCCTAATTGATGCTTTAATGCAGCCACAACACTTAGCAATTGTTAGGGGTGAAGCTCAAACAATTGAGTTAGAGTCGTTACAATCTGAGGTAGAAGCAACTGTACCTAAAATTCTGGCAACAGCAAATGAATTAGAGTTGCCACAATCTGAGATAGAAGTCACCGTACCTGTAATCCCTGCAACACCAAATAAATTAGAGTTACAACTATCAATGCTGCCAGAACAAAAGTCTCAGAAACAACAGAAGCAAGAAGAACAGAAACCCCACCAGTCTTGGGGAGATAAAATTGCACCAACTGTACTCGCTCTACTTGATTCTTATCAAGCAGATAGCCTTGAAAGTAACAACAAACGCTATCAAATCGATCGGCTTCCCGAAACCTGCGATGTTGTAGTTCAGCGTGTAGATACCCTTGAACCCGTACCGAATTGTACACAGGTACTAGGTTTTAATTACTCCAAAAAAGGACTAAAAGTTTGGCACAACCTGCTAACTCAAGAGGATGTAGAACACTTTCAGGCCGTTGACCAGCAGTTGTCGGATAAGCAGCAACAACTACAACAGCAACAAACACCGCAACAGCAAATTTTAGAAGCTCAACAAGAAAACCTACAAAACCGCACCCTAGCTGAAGCGATCGTTCCCATTGCAGGAGCAGCATTAGAGCATACACTACTTACTACTAAAACACCAGCACCAGCAATAGATTGGAACCAGTATCACATTAGCTGGAATCGTCAAGAGCTAGAACTTTCCATAACCGTTTCTGACGGTAGAGGCGAGATTCTTCGAGCCAGTTTTGAAGACGACGGAACCTATCACTTACCAGCTTGTTCCGTTACACCAGAAGATGTGAAAAACTTTCAAACTTTGCGCCAAGAATTGCAGGAGCAATTACCATACAAAGCACCCCAACCACAAAAAAGTTTATCCAACCAGCTACAGCGACAACCGCCTAACCGCAAACAAATTGAACTCGACTGAATTTATCCCCCCCAATTGGATCGCTCCGATTTTACTGTTAAGATTCACTCTCTTAGCCGTAGGCAAAAATCCATTTAATATTTTACAATCGTCGAAAGTTACCCGGAATTTATTCCGATTTACGCTGCAAAATTTTACCATGAAATCATCAGAAAATACACCAATAATTACCCCATACCGTTCCCTCCAAATTGGCGAATCTTTAATCGAAATTATCAAACTAGAAGACGAGTATTGCCTATCTCAGACTCAAGCAGAACGAGCTATTGGCAAACAAGATAACTCTACTTTAAGATACCAGCTAGAACGAGCGCAACTGTGGAAATCACCTTGGAATAACTCTCTCAAAGTTAAAAAGCAAGCCCCCAACGGCAAACTCGATCAAATCCGTACCATTCATCCCATCCCTCTCGAAATGGTCTATTTATATTGGCAGCTTCAAGCCCAAACCCGACCCCAAGCTAAAGCCCTAATTGAAACACTCGGAGAAAATGGCCTTGAACAGTTTAAACAAATTGTTGATAGTGCTTTCAGCAGTTCTGAGCAATCACAACCCCCTATTTCCTACCAAAGTAATCTGCCATTGAATCCAGAAAATATCGCGCCAACACACTCGAAAACGGAAACCCAAATTCAAATACAACAACCAGTGGCTTTCACAAATATAGACTATACAGAGGAAATTCCTTGTGGTAAATTACTCAAGTTCAACAACTTTGAGATAGAAATCTTCAAGTTCCATAACATCTACTGCCTTTCTCAAAAAGAAGTTTTTAAGACCATCGACAAATCACCTGCGGGAGCCGACATAGAATATTGCCTCCGACGATTTAAACTTTGGCACTCAACCTTACCGGAATTCATTATTATCAAAAAACTCTGTTGTCCACCTCCTAAATATTTTTTAATCAATTTCCGCCTAGAAGCTGAACGAAACAATCGCATAAAACCTGTTCCTTTAGACATGGCTTACCTTTACTGGAAGGTTCAAGCTATTAACGGTCAGCTTCCAGCTATTGAACTAATGGAAGCTTTAGGAGACAATGGTTTAGAACGACTCATGGAATTAGCTAACGATACTTTTAATGCCACTGTTGAAACCGAAGTAAAGAATGCCTTAAATCCCCAATCTAGCTATTCAGAAATAGTCACATTATCAGCCATTGACAAACCTGAATCTCTTCCAGTTCAACAAACAAGCCAAACTCAGAACTTTCATGAATGGCAGCAATTCAAGTTTGAAGGAAAACAAGTGCGGATGGTAGGAACGCCCGATACCCCTTCATGGATAGCTCAAGATGTTTGCGATGTCTTAGGGATTGCTGAAGCCAGATCCTCAATGCGGGATTTTGATGAAGATGAGAGAGGAGTGCATACTATGCACATCACCGAAATTACTGGAAAACAACGCTTACAGCCCATGCTAACTGTTACCGAACCGGGAATGTACAGATTGCTCTTAAAATCTCGCAAGCCAATAGCGAAGCGGTTTAAGAGATGGGTGTTCCACGAAGTGCTACCAGCTATTCGCAAAACAGGCTACTATAGTACCGATCGCTCTCGCGACAATTCTGAATTCTCTGAACTTGAACAGGACTTAGAGACAGCAAAGCATGAAATCAAACAATATCAAGCAGAAAGCTACAAATTGAGACTGTCAATCGAGCGAACCAAATTTTCTTTTAACCATTTAGTTCAAGAAACAACCCACGTTTTCTCTCTCTTAAATAGCCTATGAGATATTGAGGGTAATTGTAAAAACCGCTGTCCATGTCGGTGAGGGAGCCGCTGAAAGCGGCTTAGTAGAGCTCACTCAATCCATCAGGAAATGAACCTAGCTCTCACCCTAAAACACCTTCCCGGTCTTAGTCCCACTGAAGTTAAAAAACTGAGCCAAATGGGAATTCGCACCATTAGCGACTTACTCTACTATTTTCCCACAAAGCATCTCACCTATAAACGCACTCGCATTACTGAAGCAGTCGCGGGAAGTTACGTAACAATTGCAGGCAAAATTGTCAGTCACAGCATCTTCAACTGCCGAAACAACCCCAAACTCACCTTACAAAAGTGGATTATTCGCGATAAAACGGGTCGAATCACCTGCACTCAATTCTACCACCATAGCTATTACCAATCCCTCGCATGGCGTTCCGAGCAAATCGAACTTTACGCTCCTGGTTCAATTGTAGTAGTGACTGGCCTCATTAAAGAAGACAGCTATGGCAAAAACATCAACAATCCTACTATTCAAGTATTAAGTCTGAGTGATGCCAAAGCCAGCGCAACTTCCATTGTACCTGTCTACAAACAATGCAAAGGGATTGCGTCAGAAACAATCGGAAAATGTACCCGCATAGCAATTAACTGCGTTGGTAAAATTACCGATCCGCTACCCAAAAAACTTCGGGATCGCTTACAACTTACCCCTTTGAAGGAAGCGATCGCGTACATCCACTTCCCCCCTGATTATGAGGCGTTAGAAAGTGCAAGGCGGCGCTTAGCCTTTGACGAATTTTTCTACTTGCAACTAGGACTGTTGCAGCGCCGATATGCCTTGCAGCAACAGCCAGGATGCCCCTTGGCTGCAACGCTCGAATTGCTAGGCAATTTCTACAAAACCTTACCTTTTGCCCTCACCAAAGCGCAGGAACGAGCCATTCTTGAGATTTTAACAGACATGGAACGCCCTGTACCCATGAATCGCCTGCTGCAAGGGGATGTGGGTGCTGGCAAAACTGTAGTAGCCGCAGTTGCTATGCTGGCTGCCGTTGAATCCGGCTATCAAGCAGCACTCATGGCACCAACAGAAGTTTTAGCCCAGCAGCACTACCGCAAAATTAGCCAGTGGTTAGAACCATTGGGGGTAGAAGTCGCCCTACTCACTGGTTCCACTCGGACTCAACAACGCCAATACCAACTGAGGCAGTTAGAATTAGGGCAAATTTCCTTGCTAATCGGTACTCATGCACTGATTCAAGACACTGTGAACTTTAAGAAACTGGGAATGGTTGCAATCGATGAACAGCACCGATTTGGAGTTCAACAGCGGCTCAAATTGCAGCAAAAAGGCGTTAGTCCTCACATCCTGACAATGACAGCTACACCCATTCCCAGAACTTTAGCACTGACACTACACGGCGATTTAGACATCAGCTTGCTCAATGAACTACCACCGGGGAGACAGCCAATTCAAACTCGGCTATTTACAAGTAGAACTCGCCGTCAAGCATATCAAATCATTCGGCAACAACTCCAACTCGGCCATCAAGCTTACATCATTCTCCCTCTTGTCGAAGAATCTCAAAAGCTTGACCTCAAAGCAGCCATTGAAGAACACCGACAATTGAGTGAAAATGTCTTTCCTGATGTTAATATCGGGCTACTACACGGCCGCATGAGTTCAGCAGAGAAAGAAACAGCGCTCGCCAATTTTAACGCCAATCGAACTCAAATTCTAGTATCCACCACCGTCGTTGAAGTAGGAGTTGATGTCCCCAACGCCACCGTCATCTTAATTGAACACGCGGAACGATTTGGCCTTTCGCAATTGCATCAACTCAGAGGTCGGGTAGGACGAGGTACTGCACAATCTTACTGCTTACTGGTGAGTGATTCCAAATCTAGCAATTCCAGAGAGCGACTTACGGTGATGGAGACTTCGCAAGACGGCTTTTTCTTAGCTGAAATGGATTTGAGATTGCGAGGCCCTGGTCAAATTCTGGGTACTCAGCAAACCGGTCTTCCTAAATTTGCTACTTTGGATTTAGTCAACGACCAAGCAATACTAGAACAAGCTAGGAAAGCAGCACAATTAGTTACCAAAAAAGACCCTACTTTGAAACGGTGGCCTGAACTCTCGAAAGAATTGTTCCGGCGACAATAGGTTAATAAGGGGAGGGGAAGGGGAAGGGGAAGGAAGGATAAGTTTTCGCTTTTCTTCAATAAAAGCTAATAATAACCTGGATTTTTCCGTCCCTTTACCTTCCTAACTAATCAGCTTTTTCTCCCCTTCCCCCTTCCCTTTCGACAAGCTTAAATAGCTAAGGCGATAATTAGTTTTAGCCATCTTCCTAGCTTCTGCTGTTGTCCAAGGTTTAACCGGAAGCAACTCAGGTTCAGATTCTAACAGCTTATAGGAAAAGAGATCGCCCGTTACTTCAGCAATGACAAAAGCAATAAACTTGCAACAGCTTAACGGCGCTTGTACTACCTGCTTCTCAGTAAATCTAACCACAATCCAATTCCACTCTAAGAATAATTGATTGCGGCGGACATCGCCCTCAGCATCGCAACAGTGAGTCGGCTGCTTAGATTTACCTGCATAAGGTTCATCAATCTCCACATCAATTCCTATCCCCGATGGAGTGTGAATTACAATAAAATCTGCTGAATAGCTTCTTCGAGATGACGGAATTTTAAACTCTGCTGCTTGGACAACTTCCTTAAAATACCGTTGTAAGTATTGCAAAAAGCGCTCTTCACTCACCCCTTGTCGAGCTTGAGAACAGCCAATATAACTAACCCGAAGTGACATCAAATCCTTGAGCAATCTATTTCTGGAATCAAAGTCAACTTTTACGCTTTTTAAAACTGTCTGCAACCCTTCTTTTTCCAGCTTAAAACTAGAAAATTCCGGCTGCTTTTTGGATAATATCTCTTGTTGCTTATACTCCAAAACCTGCTGCTTATATCTAGATAACAGTTTTTGACGGCAACCAAACACATAACTATAAGCAGCCGCAATTAAACATGAATAAGCCACCACTATCAACAGCATTTCCCACCACAGCCAACCCCAAGAAATAGCTAACAGCGGGAGAGCGATCGCACCATAGAGCCAAAACACCCAAATTAACCACAGCAACTTGACAGGTAACACTACAGGCGGTTGAGGCGGAGTCAGCAAAACAACAGGCTGCCTGAATTGTTGAGTTTCTTGAACTTGGGATGAGGTAGCACCACTAGAATTTACCTCCGGCAAAGGATATTGATGGCAGAACTGCATTACTATTTTGGGGTAAAAAACTATGGGGTAATTCATCTCTTTAAATCCTCTTTTTTTAAGAGCGCTATCGCGCTATTTGTCAGAAAATATTTTTGACCTGTATGCCCAAACCACAAGCATCAAATTCCCAAAAAACAACTGATTTTCCACCAGTTATCAAGATTAAAAACCACAAACAAGATAGGCATCTTGCTCTTGAATTTGACCCAGAAACAATAGCTGCAATTACTCAAATTGAAGCTCGACATGATTACTACCACACCTGCATTAACGGACGATATTGATGAATCTTGCTACTCAATCTCTCGCTCAAACCTCCCTAGCTGCTGCTCAACTTTGGCATCAACTAGAATCAATAGAAACTCCTGAAGAAATTGACCAACTGCTGCAATCCCTTTGGCAAACCCAAGAAAGCCAAGAACTTGCTGTTGACACCCACGCGGACTTAGCTGACCAAATTGATGCCGAAATTGCTGCAATCAAGGCTCGGATGCAGTATTTGATAGAACTGCATTCCACAGCTATCAATAAACTCCAGGGGTGGAGAGAACGCTTAGATAAAACCGTTCTCTACTTCAACGAGTGCGGCGTGTTAACTTCAGAAACTATCGGTAAACACCACCGCATTACTGTTAAGGAAAATCCGCCTACCTGTGAAGTTTTAGTTGACGCTTCTCAACTACCAGAACCCTATCGCCGCACCGAGACAAAAATCGTAATCTCGGCTGACAAAAAAGCGATAGCAGATGCTTGGAAACAAGGAATGCCTGTAGATGGCACTAGGGTTTTCCGCAAACGCCGAGTTGTTTATAGCCTACTCAAAGGCAATAACTTGAATGCCTACCCAGCTAATTTAAACTCCCAGTTGCCAGCCGCAGCATCGACCACTCAACCAAAAGCAAAACGCCAAAAGCGCCACTCTCCTTAGATAGGAAAATGGGAAGTTAGGAGGACACAGAAATTTCATTCGTTGCGCCTTTTTCTTCCCTTTCCTCAGCTAAACCTCGCTCCAATAGCTCAAATCATCAAGCTCCTCTTCTGTTGCACCAAAAGTATTAATCCACCTCATAGCTCGCTCAAATAAGTGGCTATTTAACCGCCGCTTATCGGCATCAGACTGAGGCGGATTAGACCCCTGCCAACAATTATCACCCAGCTCAATTTTATCAAGGCATTGAGGGGACTGTGATTCAAATTTATTCTCTTGCATTCTTTAACCCTACCTAATTGTTACCTTCAGTTTAACCCACTTTATAGGGAGTGGGAAGTTGGGGAGAGTGGGAGAGTGGGGGAGGGGGAGTTAGGGAGAATTTGACGCTTACTTCCTAAACTGTACGGCATTAAAATTTGGTATTTTTTAATGCCAGATAAAAACTCGTCAAATCCTCTCCCACTCTCCCCTTCTCCCCAACTCCCACTCCCACTCCCCCACTCTCCCCCTCCAATTGAGCGGGTAACTATCCCTCAATCATCGGATGTCTTTTCACTTCCAAACTTGTACAAAAGAAATTGAGTGTGTGGGCAAAAAGACATAAATTTACCTACTCTCACTCATGGTTTCACGCTTCCATTGATTAACCCTATCCAATCCATTAGCATCGAAATTCTCAAGTCGAGGTCAATGATTCCCCATTCCCTTTTCATACTCCGCATTCCCCACTCCCCATTATTCCGGTACAACCGGAATTGATATCAATCATCACAACTAACTTTTCAGGTTTCAGGAGATACTCATAATGACCAAAAAGCATTCTCAATCACTAGAGCCTACCTGCCAGTATACTGAGCTTCTAGCAGGAGCTGGGCTAAAAATCCCTGTCTTTGATATGTCCTTCGAGAACGGCAAAGAAAAAGGACGCTACCAAAGAGAACCGGAAATCCTCCGAAATTCAATGCTTGAACTACTCTTTAAACCCGAAGAATTAGCAACACTAACCATCGTCAAACCAGACCCAGATGATAGCAGCCTTGACCCTCTCAAAAACATCGACTTCGGAGACGGTATTGCTAGAAGAGTTGCCTTTAGTTCTGGCAAAAATGTGTACTTTGCTGACAAAGAACTTTCAGCCAAACTGTTAAGCGTATTCACAACTCAACCAGATCATTCCTGTCGCTACGGCTCTCTGCTAGTAAGCAGTTGCACTCAAGGAGTCCAGTTGTTAGACTGCTCTGTTAGTGGTGAAACATTGCGAGTCAAAATTGTTGATTCCCAAAGTGATGACCCTTCTGAAAAAGCTTTAGCTCAACGATATCAAACCGGAGACTGTCACGGCAAGATTTCACCCACATTAGCCCAACAATTAGATGGCATTCACAACCGCCCTTTTCAATTTCGATTTGCTTGGCTTTCAGACTGGGAACAAGAGAATTGTGTCACTCCCCAAATTAACTTCCTTGCTAAAGGAACGCTACTTCCCGATTCCCAATTAACTGATAATTTAGGCTATGATATCATTATGGATCGCTCTTCCATCAAAGGAGTTGCCGCATTGCAATTAGCTGAATTAATCCCTTGCGGAGATTACGAATTTCCCAAAGCGGTACTAGGAAATCGAGGCAATGCCAAAGTAACTGAATACGAAAATTCCTGGCAATTTTCGATTTGGTACTCCGAAGCAGCTATTCAGACTGACATCGCCACCCCCACCAAACTTGAAGCCCAAAAGTTAGCTGACTTGCAAAACAATCGGTTGCAACTTGCTAAATACTTAGTAGAGCAACATGACAAGAAAGTGGCTTTTCAATCTAACATTCACGAAGACAACAACGGATTAGAAGATGAAACCGATGAAAAAGCTCAACGCAACGAATATCGGCTAATTTCTATTTTGAGAAACGACAAACTCGGTCAACTCCTTGACTTTCCCAAAGTCGTCGATTTCATGCAAGAACAACTAGCTAAGAAGTGGCGAGACTTAGCAATTAAAGGAGCAATTCATCATGGTTCAGCAATGGCTCAACCCTGCGAAGACCTAAAACCTGGTACAATTGTTGCCCCCCACTTGAAAAACGGCACAGAAGTCATCGTTACCCGATACCCAATTGTCAGTAAAGATAACATCCGACGCTACACAGTAGACAATAAAAGCCATCCCGAATTAATGCAGTACAAAGGATGCGCCTTCATTCGCCCCGACCAAGCTATGCAGCACCACCAGTGCGATTTTGATGGAGATCAATTAGTAATTACTCCCGCCTCAAAACTGCCCAATATTGCCTCTGAAACCAGACACGCTAATCAAGAAAACGAGTACGAAGCTGTTTCCAAGCGCAGTAAAATTGATTACACCAAAGCTACTGATGAAGAGGGCAACCGTAAGTATACCAAACTGCGGCAAATTGCCGTAGCGATCGCACACAACAAAATCGGCTGGGTTGCTACCTTAATTGGACGAGTACAGTCTTCTGTACCCCAACCAAAACAACCTACAAACTTATTTAACCACAAGAAGCAGAAACTACTCGGTCAACTGTTTGATGCCCTACAAATTGAAGTGGACAGCCCCAAAAGCGCTACTCGCACAGAAGACTACCACCCCAATTTGCTAAACCTTGCTAAGGAATGGTCAAACGAATACCCCTCTTACTTGTTTGACTTCAAAGACGACCCCCGGCTTTACAAAACAGTACCACTGCCCGCAGAAGACAACGCTGCCATCAGTTGCATCGCTCGCAGTGCGGTTAATCCTGAGTGGGAACCCACCCGCTTAACCAGCCGCCACCGCGACGAATTTCGCTACCTGTTCCCCTCTCCTAAAGATTTAGATGAGAGAGAAGATTGGGAGAAATACTACGTGACATGGGCCAAAGATACTAAAGAGCGATATCGAGAACGGATGGCAGAAATCTACGAGCAACAAGGCGATGACCTCAAAGCTATTAGAGAAGCTGTTGGCAAATTGTATGAGAGTTTAAGAACCGACGTAGCTGACGCATTTCCTCACCCCAAAGAGCGGATGTTAGCTGCTAGCGCATTGTGGCACGTAGAAACTACAAATCCCAATTTAGACGTGCCTCGCAAAGCTTGTCTTGAACTGTCGCGCCAACTGAAAATTGAGTTCCACCTCGAATCTGACTATGAGCGGCTACATGAAGCTCTGCCCAAGGATACTTACATTTTGAGCGTCCCTTTTCAAAAATTAGCAAGAGATGGAAGCGGTCAAATTAAAAGGGATAGCAAGCGACAGCCAATTAGCACTGACTTAGCTGGTGAATGGAAGGAAAAGCTAGACAATAAAGGCATTAAATACGAAGCTAGTTTACATCCCAGCTTGCCGATGGTTAACTTTGCCTTGCTCGACCCCAATGAGAAATTGGTAGAAGTCCTAGATCAGGAATTTGGCAACAATGAAAATGACATCGACTCTCTCAATTTAACTTACCGAGATCGCTTGGGTCGAACCCAAACTGCCACTTCGCGTATTGTAGCTCCTGCCAGCTACAATTGGGTTGAATCTAAAGACAGCCAAACTCCCAAAGCTGCATTGGTTCTTAACTTGTTCTCCGATGAAATTTGCCAGCAATTGCAGACTTTTCAGTTTGAAACTGTTGAACTAATTGGTCAAAAGTACAACGATTTCAAAGATGTTGATTTTAGCAGCGAGAAGTGGAAAGGAAAAAGATTGACTTTTGAAGTCGATGCTTTTAAAAGCGACACTGGTAATTACCGAGATGGCAACCCAATTGTCAAGCTCAACGACCGTCAACTAGCCATGTTTTCGCCTAATTCTCCTAAACTGCCTATTGGTGCAACCTTTGAAGCAACTATCGAATCTTCACCCAAAAGCAGTGCTCTCATTTTAAACATCGATCCGGCATCGCTGAGGTTAATTGAAGAAGCGGCTGAAGTGGAAATCCTGTCAGTAAAAGGCAAATCTGCACCCAATAGAGAGGGCTTCGGCGAAGACATTCGACCGGGGAAATCGCTCTCTAAAAGTTCCCAAGAGCAACAGTCCAAACCTCAAGAAAAAAATTGCGATTCCGCAACTATTTCTGAATTAATGCAAGCTGCGATTGGCAATGCCTATCAGAAAACAGGCGCTATTGAATTTCCAGTTGGTTCTTGGGGTGTATTCGTCAACAGCAAAACCCAAAAATGTACCGTTGAGGATGAAAGTGGCGCTATTATCTTTGCTGCTGACTTGAAAAGTGAGCGAATTATCAAAGGATTGTCTGAAGAAAATAGCGCTAAGTTTGTCGCAGAAATCTTAGAAAATTCTAGTCCTAAACGCCATTCGTCTGTTGCTGTCGAACTTTAAATGATGCGGAATGGGGAGTAGAGAAAGAGGTATAGCCGAGATTAACGTGAGTTCGAGGCGATCGCCCGCGTCAAGCTGGGGTGGGGCGGGTTCACCCATATCTTCCTATCAAATGATGAATCCAGAAAACCCGCCCCTCCACTTTAACCAACGGTAGCGCGCTCGCCTGTTGCTTTGCCTAAAGGGTACAAAATCTTTCTACCTAGCTTAACAGTTCCAGTTAGGGTAAGTACGAAAGAAGCAAGTGCGATCGCCTTCTCTAAAAAATCTGCGCTCACACCCCAACCCCAACCCACAGCAGCTATTAAGCCACTGAAAATTCAGTAAATTGCCGCACATAAGGCGTTCTAAATCCCAAAACAATCTCTGTTTTTGGTACACCTAATTCTACCAATTCGTTAGCAATTCCTGCTTCAGTTCAATCGCGCTGAATCCAAATTTTTCCATCTTTGATATCTACATGAACTACACAACCATAAACCCTCTCTTGGTTTTCCCAACCTAAATGAACTAAAAGATAGCGATCGCTCTCTTTATCGAAAATTAACTCTTTTTCCGTATCTTCAGATAAATGATTGGCTGTATGTCTTTTTAAGACAGTCTGGACTAACTCTGAATAGTTTATTCCTTCCATAAAACAATCTCCTGTTGGCTTGCTCTCCACTCACAATACAGGTCAAATGTAAAGTTTTATTAAATGTGCAAAAAGCCCAGGAATTTTACAAATACATTCAGGATTTACGCAATTGCTCCCTTGCACTCATCACACTATACCGCTCCATGAAACCTACTCAAATCTACCTACGGCAGACTTGATGTTCACTTCCTGCTTCTACCAAGGGAGTCGGCTCCAACTTGTCCACAGGCGTAACTTCAGACCGAGCTGGTCTTACTAATTGAGAACGAGACAAATTGATTGCCGCGTTCAAATCTCGATTAATTAACAAATTGCAGTAGCCACAATCAAACACTCGTTCCTTTAATGGCATCGATTGAACATGACCGCAGTTTGAGCAGGTTTTAGAAGAAGGGAACCATCTATCTACTAACTCAACCTTCGTGCCATACATAGAAGACTTGTATTCTAACTGACGACGAAATTCATAAAAACCACAATCAGAAATAGCCGCCGCTAACTTATGGTTAGCCATCATTCCGCTCACATTCAAATCTTCGATGCGAATGTGAGCATATTTTTGGCTAATATTTGTCGTCGTTTTCTGTAGAAAATCTCGACGAACATTTGCAGTTCTCCCATGAATCTTGGCAACTCTAAGATAGTGCTTATGAGCATTCTTTGATGCTTTCACACCCAACTTTCTGTTGCCCAATTGCTTTTTCCGATTTCTCCACTGTTCTTTACTCAGCTTGGTTTTCGCTTTCTTGAGTGGACGAGGAGACGAGTAAGAATTACCATCAGAAAGAGTAGCAAAGGTTGATACTCCTAAGTCAATTCCCACTGGTAAGGCAACGGGATGAAACATTGGTGGGATTTTGTCGGCTTTGAGCGTAAAGGATACATACCATTTATCCGCCGTGCGCGAGATGGTAAATGTCTGCGCTACGCAAGGGAATGGGATGGATTCTTTGAGCCGAAATGTTCCTAACGTGGGAATCTTAATTGATTTGCTAGCTGCCAATAAAATTGAGTGATTCCAATCAGCAGCATCTACAGTGAATGAATCACCATCTTTTTTCCTTTTAAATTTAGGGAATTTCCCCAATCCTTTGAAGAAACGAGATAAAGCCGAGCTAAAATGCCGAAATGTCATCTTGTAAACCCTAGAAGACAGGGTGTTAGTCCATTGATATTCCGGCATCTTTTTGACATGGTTTGTGAAAACTCTTTCGATTGCTGCTACCTTTTTGCTGCTACCATCTGGGAGACTTTTTACTTCTTGATAAAGACTCAATGCGTAGTTGTAGCAAAATCTGGCATAGCCAGAATGTCGCGCCATCAAGGTGCGTTGCTTGTTATTAAGTTTGAGTTCGAGTTTGATGGCGTACATATTCGGTAAAAGCTTTCGCAGCACTTTCTTTGAGTTCTGTGATTATCTACTTGTTTTTTAACTTACTCATGCGGTTATTTTAGCGCAACTTATGAGTAGATATAGGGAAGTTTGGGTAAATTTTTGTAAACAGTTGCAACCCCCCCAATTGGATCGATCCAATTGAACCAGTAAAAAACACCTGTTGTCAGGAAGCCAGAACTCATAGAAAGAATTTAGGTTTGAAAAAGGAAGGGGAGGGGAGTGGGGAGTGGGGCAGAATGGGAGAATTTGACACTTATTTCCTACGAATGCTTGTCTAACTGTACGGCAAAGCCTTCCCACTCTCCCCCTCTCCCCATTCCCCTTCCCTATCCAAGGAGAAATTCAATGGTTACTTACGCCCACAAAAAAAAGTCAAACCAATACATCACGGCTGAAACAGAACAGGGAGAAAAAATACTAAAGTACCTTAAAAGTCGGTGTGAAAAGGCTTTAAATTACTGCCAAGAACAAGGCCTGACTGCTGTTGAAGATTTTGCCGAAGCGGTCGAAGAGTTGACTGAAGCTGACGGCAAACCAGGTATCAGCGTTAAAGTCACACAAGGTGGCTTCGTCCTCTCCCTCACAGACAGACCTGAATATGGTTCTACCACTGGCAAATACATGATGGAACACCTGGGAGAACCAGATGACAACCGATTCACCGCCGTCGGCATTAAAGCCACCCTCACCCCAGAAAAGAGTAAATCTCAGAGGAAAAATAAGCCTTCAGACTTAGACGAACTACTCTCCGAAATTGAGGAAACTGATTCAGTACCCAAGCAAGCGTCAAAAGCTAGTTCCACTGCTAAGAAAAAACTGGAATTAGACGAATTCGATGAAGATCATGACCTTCTCGATGAAATTAATGGCAGCGAACCAACCATCAAAACTAAAGCTAAATCTCAAACCAAAAACAACAGCGATTGGGAAATAGCGGACAGCCGTCATTCTAAGTCCCAGGCTAAATCTAAAATCACTGAAGTCGAAGTTGACGAAGAATTTGTGGTAGATGACCTTGAGGAAGAGGATAAAAAACGTATACCCAAAACTAAATCTCAGGCTAAGCCTAAAACTAAAAATAAAAATGTAGAAAAATTTGTCACTGCTGAAATTGATGAAGAGGAAGAACTTGCACTCCCGCAACAAGTTAAACCAAAATCCCGCCAAAATGAAGAAGAATTTGCAGGTGAAACTGAATCCCACAACCAATTTCGTAGTAAAAAACTTAATCAAAACCAGTTTGAGACAGTTGATAGCATCGACGACCTACTTGAGGACACCCTAACCAAAAGTCCTACAACACAATCCTTGCCATCCGATGCCAATCCCAGAACCCAACGCCGCAAAAAATCAAACGAATTGGATATTGATAGCCTGCTCAAAACAGGCGCACAAACCAGCGAGAGAATAGCCACTTCAGGAAATGAGATAAACGGTACAACCCTCTCTGGACTGAGTGCTCAAGCTGCATTTCTAGCCACCATTGTAGGCATTGATGCAGCACAAAAAGTTATTGGTGCAGCCAGGGAAGCTGGACAAGAACACCAAGTTACTCAACTCATCAAAAGGCTTAAATCTCAAAGCCAGCGTGCCGATCGGCTAACTGAACGAGCCAATCATTTGCCAGCACTCATTGATGAACAAGAAGCATCTATTGATGAACAAGAATCAGAAAATACACCCCTATCTCCTCTCTCCCAAGAAGAACATCAACTCGAAAATCAAGCCTTATCTCAAACTGAAACTTCTGAGTCAGTTGGAGCAATCTTAGCCAAAGCCGTTAATCATGTGACCCACAAACTTAAAACCATCCCTCAACCGGATGATAAAGGTAGAAAACTTAACCCAATTGAGATTAATCCTCATGCTAGTTTTGAAGAACAACTCAAACAAATTAATCAAGCCCTCGACCGCTTAGAAAAACGACTCGATACCCTAGAAAGCCGCATCGAAACTTTAGAAAAAGCACTTCAACAGCACTCTTTGAGCCAAACACCGCCTGCTGCGGAAGTTATGCCAGAAGAAAATAAGGATGATTTTGCCAAACCTACTAACGGAGGAAAACGCTCGCCTTCCCCAGAAAACGAGAGGACGGACGCAAGAGTACCTGCTTTTGCTCAAGGTCGAAATCCGTTAGCTACAGAAAATTCTACCCCTCAAACCGAGCGACTTCCCTCAACTGATGAAGCACTGATTGCTGAAGCACTGGTGCAAATTTATCATGCTGCTGTTGAAGAAGCTGCTCAATATGAAGGCGATCGCTCTCAAGCTACCCCAGCAGCAGCTAATGGTGGTGTTGACCTGGGAAATACCAAACTTTACGTCTTTCTTGAAGGTGAATTGACTACTGTCACCCTAGAAACCAAAGATGGCTTTGAAGTCTTTGAGGCTACCTCAGATGAGACGAGAAAATGGAACGTTACCGCTGACAAACTGACTCCTAAAGACAAACAAGAAATTTTGAAATTGCCTCACAGCTTAGAAGAGTTCCAACAAGTCAGTAACCAAGAACACCTCGCTCTGCTAGTAGCCGAAAGGGGCAAAGATGCCATCAGTTTAACTGACTCTCAAGGCCACAAATTCGAGTTTGAAGCCGGAGAGGGAATCGTGACTGGCTATACAGAACACGGCGAAGTAATTTATGAAGCCATCCTTCAACCAGACCAGGTAGAGGTACTACAATGCGACATCCCCGGCAACGAACTAGAAAGTTGGTTAGAACGAAGACTTCAGCAAACGCCGACTTCTAACTCCCACCGAGAAACTCACAAAGCCAATCGAGAAGTTCAAATCTAGGGAAGTCTAGGATGCTATTTCAATACGGTTCATTTAAGGCTGACAGCATGAGTGGTGATGCGAACTTGTGAGCCTTAACTGAACCGTAATGGATGCTATTTACCTTCTACTTTATACTTCCTCAACGACAACCCCCTCCCAATGGATCGATCCACTTTAGTTACTCAAAAATACCGACTTTGGTGATGTCAAAGCTTAGTGGCAAAACTTAGAGTAGTAATAAGGAAAATAACTACACTATAGAGAGGTTTGCATGACTATTCGTTCCTCATCCCGCTATTTATTCCCAACGGCAAAAGGCTCACAAAGCCCCGCCTTTCAATTTCTGAAACAACACAAAATCCGCCCAGGCGACTTCCTATTTATCGGGATTTGCCTCGCCTCACTTGTCTATTTTACTATCCATGACCCGCTCTTAATTGCGACTTTAGGCTGCTCCAGCATACTCTTTTTAAGTTTATGGCACATCACTAGAGCTATTCCCCTTGTAGAGCGATATATCGGCTGCAAAATCCGCTTTTGGCACATTGCCACAGCTATTATCACCTCTACTGCACTTTGCTCCGTACTCGAATCCCCAGCCAACGCCATCTTCCTCTCCGGCTTAGAAGAATTTATGAAAGAACTCGCAGAAGGAGCCTCTTCAGCAGGAGGGGAAGCTATTGATGCCGAAGTCATTGAACTGATTTTCAACTTAATTCGCGGAGCCTTCCTTTTATTAGTAGCATCCGCGTCTCTTTTTGCTTACAACCAAGCGCAACAAGGCAATGACTGGCGACCAATTGTCACCCAAGTTGCCTTAGCTTTTGCCATTGTAATTGCCATTGATGTAATAACTTTCCTCTTCGTTGGCAATGGCGGAGGCGGGGGTGGAGCCTAATTATCTAAAGGGGAGGGGTTTTCTCTTCCCCAAACCTCTACCTCAAATCTAAACCCGTTTAAATTATGCTCAAAGATCCCGATAAAGACTTTATTTCCGTCAACCAAATTCTTGGTAAACAAGCCAGCATTGGCATCATTCCAGCAGAACAGCTAATTCCGTGGATGCTAATCACCGTAATTTCCTACATCCTCACCAACGGCTTATTCAGCTTAGGAATGCCTTGTTTTTTCACCACTACTTTCTGGCTAATTGCAAGCTGGTGGCTCCTGACAGGTAACAAACCTCACCTTTTTGTAGACAGGTTTAGACCTCCGCCGGGGAACGAGTGGTACAACGGTAATCTTTTATACCTTTCTCCCCTTCCCCAACACCGACCAAACCCGATTCGCCACCGAATCAGCGATTCACAAGTCCGAGTCAAACTTAAACCCAAACTTGCTCCCAATCAACAAGGAGGTAACAGCCGACTTATGCCCTTCCAAAACTACCAAAACCTCCTGTGTTTAGTCACTATCAAAAAGGATGGTCGAGAAGTTTCTGGTTACTTACTGAATGAAGGCAGTCAATACCAAATTGTATTCGGATTCGAGACGGCTGGCTTTCACAACATCCTCTACCGCCAGGAAGTAAACAACGCAGCTACCGCCTTAGAAGAGGGACTAAAAGACATTGCCCCAGGCGAAAAAATGACCTTTCACACCGGCTGCTACAGCAGCGATTGCGTTCGCCAGCAACAGTTAACTGAATTGGCTGACAACTGTCACCTCAAACCCATTTCTGTACTCGTTCGTAACGAACAGAAACGCATTCAAGAACTCAACTTAGCAGGCACCAGACAACTGTGGAACCAAACTATTTTCTGCACTTGGACATTCAACGCTCAATCTGGCTCCAAATCCAACGACCCTCTGAGTAAATTCATCAATGGAATTATCAACACAGCCAACAGCATTGCTGCACAATTTACAGGCAACCAGCGCATCTACTCTGAACGCTTTTACAAACAACTGCTGCTCGATGCTTTCGAGCAAGGCTACATCCGGTGGGAACTCTTGCTAAACACCAAAATTGGACTGGAAATTCAACCCATGAATGCCCAAGCATTGTGGGGATGGCTGTGGCAAAAATTCAACAGCGCACCCGTACCCCCTATTCCCCAACTTCTCACTTTAAAAGAAACCGCATCTGACTACAAACTAACCGAAACCATCAACAGTCACAAACACGCCTGCACCATTTTAATTGAAGGTATGAGCGGCCGTTCGAGCTGCCCCGAACACAGAAAAGCTAGCTCACGCATTTTGCTTCCCGGCAGAAACGCAGAATGCGGCGTGCTAACAATGGAAGAGGGCCCCGGCGGCTGGCTCAATACCAGAGAGCAACTGCAATGGCTCTGGAAAATTATGAGCAACAGCTACGTCCGCGATACTGAAGCCGTTGTCGAAATTAGCGCCGCTCCCAACTTTATTATTCAAGACAACTTAGCAAGGCAAGCTAAACAATCTAAAACTGCCAAAAAACGCGCTTTAGAAAAAGGTCAAGGTCGCGATGTAGGAGCAGAAGTCAAACAGGAAGAATCCTTTGAAGCCCAGAAAAAAATGTACAAAGGTGCAAGAGCAATTCACGCTGCTGTCACCTTCTTAGTCTACCGACCAACCCCGGAGCAACTAACACACGCTTGCCAAATGCTCTCCCACAGCTTCGGCTCTGCCAAGGTATTAAGAGAGCGCAACATTGCTTGGCAACTGTGGCTAGAAACTTTGCCCATTACTGTAAGCTGGCTGTTGCACAGCAGTTCGCTAATTAACGAACGCCGCCTCACCTTAGACACCGAAACTGTCCCCGGTATTTTGCCCTTAACTGCTGTAAGGGACATGGACTCAAAAGGAGTTGAATTCCTCACCAAAGGCGGCAAACCCGTGTACGTTGACCTCATGCACAACCAAACTAGCCGCGCCGTTATTACAGGTGAATCCGGTTGCGGTAAAAGCGTTGTAGGATGGCGATTTGCGGTCGATGCTTTAGCCGCTAATATCCCAGTAGTCGGTATGGACATCTCAGCAGGAAGCGGCAGCACCTTTGAGACAGCAGTGAAACTGTTAGGCGACGACGGTGCTTACTACGACATCACCTCTGGTAGCTCAAATTTACTCGAAATACCCGATTTGAGGCGTTTTGATAGAGAAGAGCGATCGCGCCGACTAGACCAATGGAAAGAGTTTATCAGAAAAGCGCTGACTATTATCAGCATGGGCAAAGTCCGCGACCCAAAATTAGCGCAGCGAGTCGATGCCATTTTGCTGCTAACTCTGAAAAAATTTCTGGAAGACCCAGACATTATCGAGCGCTACAATACGGCCTTTGAAAAAGGCTGGAAATCGACCGCTTGGCAAGAAATGCCAACCCTCACAAACCTCCTGAAATTCTGCACAAAAGAGCAACTAAACCTACAAAACTTTACCGACTTCGACCGCATTGCCATCAACCAAATTATCACTCAATGCAACGCATTACTAGCCTCACCTTTAGGGAAAGCAATTGGCAGACCGAGTACATTTTCACCCGAACCCGCTGTTAAGTTTTTTGCCCTTAGCGGTCTGGGCAACGAACAAGACCAATACCTGATGGCAATTAACGCCCACGCTGCTTGCATTCGCAACGCACTTTCTCACCCTAAAAGCCTATTTATCGGAGACGAACTTTCGATTTTGTTTAAAAAAGACGGATTTGCTGAAGTAGTAGGCGAACTCTGTGCAGTGGGTAGAAAAAATGGCATTTCAGTGCTCTTGCTATCCCAAGATATCGACAGTATTTGCGATTGTAGTGCGGGAACTATGATTATGCAAAACATGGTGTATCGAATTACCGGAAGATTGACATCAAACGGAGCCACTTCTTGGATCAAAAATTTGGGATATCCGGCTGAAATTATTAGCCAGAATGCCACAGAAGCTTTCCTTCCCAGAGCTGCCGACCTTTATTCCAATTGGCTAATTGAAAAAGGAGGTCGTTTCTGGCAAAGCCGATACTATCCAGGCGAAATGATATTAGCAAGTGTCGCTAACAATCAAGCTGAATTGATGGCTCGCGCACGAGTTATGGCTCAATATCCCAATACGTTAAAAGGGCAACTGCTAGCACTCAAACAATTTGCATCGGAATATGTACAAGCCGTTAAAGAAGGGCGTTCATTAGCCAATATTGGCAAGAATGCAGTCACAGATATCAAGGAACACAAATCTCATCAAGACCTTATTGCTAGCTAGACGGAGAAAAACCGATGAAATCACCGAAATTTCTTGTCAAACTTGCCCTCAGTATTCCTGCAATTTGGCTGAGCTTAATACTGAATTCTGTTGAAGCAAAAGCTCAAACATCTGACAGCAATCCGACTGCTACACAGCTTCCAAGCTTAAGCAATCCTAACAGCAGCACTTTCAACCGCTCCAGCTTCACAGTTCCCAATCAACAAATAGAAAGCCAAATCCAACAATCAGCTAATAACTTCTTGAGCAACCCGAAAGAAATAGGAGGTATAGAAAACACAATTAGCGACATAACAGGCGAAATTTCAGATACCATCTCCACCATCTCCGACAGCATCTCAGGCATCTGGGACAATTTGTTAAATAAAGTCGAAGAATTCAGCAGTGAAATAGAGTCAACCCTCTCTTCATTCCTGGGAGAACTGAAAGTTCCAGACCTAAAAGAAGCAGTTAAAAGCATAATGGACGGCAACACCTCCGAAAGCGAAGGGACAAAACTATCCGCTGCTTTAGAGAAGAAACCGCAAGATTCTTACAGCCTCAAAGAGAATACCGCAGAACTCGCAGAAAGAGAAAGTGCTGTCAGTGAAGCCAATAAAGCCACTCTCAGTAAAGAAGCTCAACAAAAGCAAGCTCAGATGAAAGAAATTGTCCAACAAAACGTAGAGAAAACTAATCGCGAGAGCCAAAATTCAATGGAATTGGGTGCTGATTCAGAAGGTCAAGATGTCACACAGAACATTATGAGAAACATATCTCAACAAAGTGCGATCGCAGCTAAGCAAGCAGCCTTATCAGCAGAAAATCAAAGTGCCTTAGTCATGCAGGGCCAGCAAGCTCAAATCGATCGCAGTTTTGCCAACATTCTCAACGCTCAACAAGCTGAAGAACTCAACGAAATTAACACAGCCCAGAGACGGCAGGATGCGGAGGCTGCTACCGCTTCTTCTACTCAAGCCGGACTGTTTCAAATGCCGGGAGGCATCACCTTGGGTGAATAAGGGGAGGGGGAAGGGGAAGGGGAAGGGGGAGGAAGGATAAACTTTCGCTTTTTTGAGTTGCACCTTCTTCTGTCACTTATCAAATTGTAAATAATCAGCTCCCCAATGTAGAAAATGACGCGATTTTCCCCAAATTTTTCTACCCTTCCCCTTCCCCTTCCCCCTCCCCCTCTCTTCCCCCTTCCTCAACTCCGAAACTACCACTAATTAGTAGCGAGCAAAGCTAATAATAACCTGGTTTTTCCTTCCCCTTCCCCTTCCCCCTCCCCCTCTCTCCCTCTCCTTCCCCTTCCCCTTTCCCCTCCCCTTCTCTTAACCTTCCCCTTCCCCTTCCCCCTCCCCTTCCAAAAATGCTGACACAACTAATTGCCCAAACTAGCACAGCAGGACAAGCCCTGGACACTCTATCTGACGCCATAGAAGTCTCTCAAAAAACCGTCGAGTCGTGGAATTTAGTTTGGTTTAACACCTTCAACACTCAAGAATCCTCTCTCTGGATTGCCTTAGTCAAACTAGGACTAATTCTGGCGGGAATATCTGTTACTTACCTCGCTGTCACCAGTGGCAAAGAAATCATCGAAAAACAGTCTTGGTCAGAGCTAGTAGCCATGTTTATCTGGCCGCTTGTGATTGTAGTATTTCTCAGCAACAACGGTAAAGTCTTAGCTGAAAGCGTCAAATTCATCAAAGCTGTAGGCAGCACTCAAGTTCAAGAAATTATGAAAATTCAAGTCGGAGAAATGACCTTCAGAACTGCCCTGAGCGACGTTAACCTCACCAGTGCTGGCAAAGAAGAGATTGAGAAACTCTACAGCGAATGCCAGGGCAAAGTTGGATCGGGTTTAGTGGAATGCTGGAACAGCAAAAAAGAGCCTGCTCAACAAATTCTCCAGGCAGCGGAACAGCAAAATGGAGGCCCCCTCAAAAGCTTGCAGCGGTTTGTTGAAAACTTAGGCAATGTTGCCAATCTTCAGGATATAGGAAATGGCGATTTTGCAGGGCAAGTTTTTAGGTCTACTGTCTTGCCCATCATTCGCTTAATTCTTAGATCGGTACAGTGGGCATTTGTCAATATTTTAGAAGCAGCATTGTTGCTAACAGCTTTATTCGGGCCTCTGGCAATGGGCTTGTCGCTGCTACCGCTGCAAGGAAAACCCATCTGGGCTTGGTTAATAGGGTTTATGTCGTTATTTGGAGTGCAATTGGGCTACAACATCGTCGTTGGCTTAGTCGCCGTAGTGATTGTCAAATCTGATGCAGAGCTAGTTACAGATATCGCCTTTTTATTCTTTTTAGCTGTGTTTTCTCCCGTTCTAGCCGTGTTAATAGCCAAGGGTGGAGGAACTGCTTTGTATAGTGCGATCACTAATAGCACTAAACAGCTTACAGACCTTGCCAGTAACGCGATTGGTCTTGTTGCCGGAAAACTCCTTTAGGACTGAATTCGTCCACCCAAATTTGTTCAAATTCACCACTACTCAACATTAGAATTTATGAATGTCAAACTTAAGCAATCTCAACCCTTACTTCCCGAATCTAAAAACACCTTAGCCTTGTGTTTTATCCTGCTAACCAGCTTTGTTTTTTTACTAACAATTGCTGTTTTAGTTAACACAGTTAGTTTGAGAGCTTTATCTCAAAAAAAAGTTACATTTGTTCAGCTCAAAGACGGAACGGCAGCCCGAATTGCAGAACAAGATGAATTTTACAGAGAGCCTAAAACTATCCAAACTTTCGTGTCAAGTTGGGTGAATTTAACCTGGGCTTGGTCAGGCAAAATACCCGGCACAAATGACCCCGACCCCGGCATTAAAGTTAAAGGCAGTACCAAAGTTCCTACAACTGCTTGGATGGGTTCATTGATGATGGAGTCAGAGTTTGGAAAAGCTTCCCTTGTCGAACTTGCCCAACTCGTTCCTAACACCATCTATTCAGGAAAAACCCGCTCTGGAGTCTATATCTCTCACATAGGAGAACCCAGAGAAATAAAAAGAGGAGTTTGGGAAATAGATGTAATTGCTACTCGCGTAGTGCTAGAGCAAGGCATTGGAGAAAGCCGAGAACAGTTTAATCGAACCTTCACCATCAAAGCCGTAGAAATTCCCAAGTCCCCTCTCCAAGAAAACGCTAATGAATTAGAGAAAACTATTCACTCTTTGAGAGCAGCCGGATTAGAAATTTCCCGAATTGTTGAATTTAAACCTTAGAGGGGGAAGGGGAAGGAGTACCGCCCCTACAGAAACCGATTTGTTTGTATTTCACTTACCTGACAAGTGCTGTATATGAACTTCAAGCGGTTGTATTTAACAACAAAGAAGTCGTGATTTTCTGCTCTTTCCCACTCACAGAAAAGCCAATCATTTGTTAATTAACCATCGTAATAAGCAACAACAGAGGTAGCCATGAGTAATAGACAAGACTCTTCAAACAATTCTCATCAAACAAAGTTGACAACCGCAGAAATTGAGCCAAATAATTCACTCCCTCTTGATAGCGAAAGTATCCTTAATAACGATAGTAGCAAGATGTCAGAAGACAACTTTTCCCTTTCCCCTATTTCCCCTTCTCCCAATCCTTCCCCTTCTGACGATGACATTGACGAGAACTTCATTGCTAATTTCGACCCCAATGCACCCCTAACACTTGAAACTCAATATCAACTCGCTCAAGATGAGGAAAGACCACTGCCTCCGCCTGTTTCCGAAAGAGGCGTTCCTAGAGCAGTGACAATGCTGCTGTTGACTGGTGGAATACTATTGCTAGGACTGCTGATTTGGCAATTTATCAAGCCTAAATCACCTCGCGAACCTATCGCACAATCAACACCAAAAGAAAGCTCTTCTGGCACCATTAAAGATGAAAAACCGGAGTTGCTGGCTAAATTAGCTTACCAAGACCAACAAAAACTGTTAGCCGAAAAACCGCAAAAAACCGCAAAACCCAAAACAGAACCGTCGCCCAAACCGTCAAGAGCCCCGCGAAATCCGCGAACTCCGCGTCTAGTCGCTACCCGGAGCGCTGCACCGCCACCTACTCCTCTACGCGAACCCCTACCCGCACCCCGAACAGTAGTGCGGACGGTAACAGTACCCGCACCCATACCGCAAAGAACACCCGCGCCCCCACCAGCCCCGGCCCCTATACCCAAACCGTTAGTACCACCACCTTTAATTCCAACTCCAACATCCGAAAAAATCGACCCGTTTGAGCGGTGGAACCAACTCGCCCAACTCGGACAAATTAGGGGAAATTTTGACCCTAACCGAATAGCGAATGCCGTGAGTGCAACACCAAGCACTCCAGCGACAACAAGTGCTACCGCCGCCGCTCTGACAAAGCCAGCTCCAACAACTGAATTCCTAACAGTCAATATCGGCAACCAAAAGTCGCAACCCTCATACGTTTCTTTCGAGCAAATCCCAGAAAAACTATATAGCCACCCAAATAACGCCAGCGGGGAAAGGCTACACCCGGAGTTTCCTTATGGAGGGGACAGCCTCGAAACCACCGACAACTCCCAAAACCCCACTAACCAATTAACTCCGGCTCCCTTTTCCCCCCAAACAAGTTCCGATTCTACTGATAACTCAATCGAGACGGAGGCTCGACTGAGCGCGAGCCGAACGTCCTTGCCCGCCGATACAGAATTTCAAACCCTTTCCCCTGAAGCTGCTCCAGAGGCTTCTGCCTTAACAAACTCCCCAACCCTAGAACAAGTAAACTCCCCAGGGGCAAAAGGCATTCTCAACCGCACGCCCCAAAGTTCCTCAACCTCCCAAACAGCTCAGGTTCCCCTTGGAACCACAGCCAACGGCATAGTTTCGGTTCCCCTGCTGTGGGATGAAGGCTCAGGCAAACAGCTTTACGACAAATTTGCCGTCACTCTCACAGCCGACTTCACGGCAACTGACGGCTCTATTGCTTTTCCTGCCGGCACAGTTGTCATTGCCAAAGCCAACACCGTCAGCAAAACCAATCGCATGGTACAAGCTAGTGCTGTGGCGCTCGTCTACTCAGATAGAAACGGTCAGATTAAACAGCAGCCCATTCCAGAAGGCGCAATTTTGATTGCAGGAGAGGGCTCTGGGCCGCTGATTGCTTCAGGCTACTTCGACCCAGGGAACGATATTGCCGGACAGGATATCCTCACCGCAGTGCTGTCGGGAGTTGGACGAGTCGGTCAAGTATTCGCAGAGCCTAAAGTCAGGAGCTCTAGCAGTATTAGCGGTAGGTTTGGGGGCAGTACAACCACCGTTGAAAGTCGAGACCCCCAAATTTGGTCAGCCGTCCTCGATGGCTTTTTCAGTCCCTTGGCAAAACGGATGGAAAGCCGCTCAGATAGAGCAACTGAAGAACTTTTAAAACGCCCCAATGTAGCTGTGGTTAATAAAGGAACCCCGGTTTCTATTACTGTTAACAGCTTTCTCAACATTTACCGTTGACCGAGGCGTTGGTAAACGGTTAAGTCGCCCCAACGCGACTGCGATTAGTAAAGGAAATCCCCGTTTTTACTGTCAACAATTTTCTCAACATCAACCGATAACTGCCATGACTACTCGCATCCAATCTCCAAGAATGCTTTCCCTCGGAGGGCTTTTGTTCACAGCAGTGTTCGCTGCTGCAAGCTACCCCGACTGTGCTTTTGCTCAATCAAGAGTAACAGGCTATCAAACTGTGGGTCGAGATATTGCCGTCAATAGTGCTCACGATATTTTAGTCTATTCCGGCCGCGCAAGTGCGATCGACTTCAGCTCAACCGACGAAGCTCTCGCCTACGTTTTAATTGCCGACCCCTCAAAAATAGTTTTCAGCACCGACGCACAGTTGGCAAGTGGCAAAGCCAAAACTGTTTTCTTGCGTCCCATTCAAGCGCTCAATTTTCCGGGAGCTACCACAGCTACCATCACCAATATCTCAATCAAAACTGTAGATTCAAAAGGGAAACAGCGACTTTACAACTTCAACATCGTTCCTACCAACAAAGAACCCGAACACTTAGGAATTCGCATCGTTCCCCTAACTCCGAGAATGGAGCCGACTGTGAACGTTGATAGAGGTCGCGCCCCCGCAGCATCAGATGTCGAAAAAGGATTGCTGATTGCCATTCAAAAAGGCTACACAGCAGCCAACGACCCAGTAGTCTACAGCGTGCGACAATTTTTAGCTCTGGTAAGAAATCAAAATCTATCGGCGGCCGATGCTGCTGCACGAGCCGGAGTAGACTTGTCTGTGATTGTCGAGCTAGCCAAAATAGCTTTTGAATCAAACTACCGCTCACACAAACCTACTCATATCTAACCAATGTTAGACAGAGTTAGGTAAGTGCATTCGTTCCGGGGTCAAGCACAGAGCGGGATAAACGGCAATCCCATCAATTTAAAATCTCAAATCTCAAATCTTAAATTGTTCCAATTACCCATTACCCATTACCCATTACCAGTCTAGAGCGGCTTTAAGTACGCAACTTGGGTTAGTTGAGATGCAAATCCTCTCCTCAATACTGCCAAGCGGGAGCCAGTGTCGCTAACCGCTCGCTCTGAGAACTTATGGCTTTTGACTGATTCAGATTCGTTTGAGGCTGCGCTATAAATAGCGATTAGTCAAAAAGCATAACAAAAGCGAGCGGGGATGGTAAGGGAAAATAGCAGAATTCTTCTACTTCCTGCTCAACGCGAAGCTTTGATTATGAGTTGTGAATTGACCTTTCAAATATTTGTTTGTGGAACAATTCGGCAGTAATACTTTCTCGGAAGAACGTTTTTTTCCTCATTCCCCACTCCTTTTTTCAACCAATGTTCAGCCCAAAAAGCTCAGTTCAAAAAAAGTCTGCCCTCCCGCTGCGCGTTGTGCTTACAGTCCCCAACGCTCTTTTGATTTCAATCTTACTAGCTCTAACGGGATGGCTTTCTTTTCAAACAGGGCGGCAGACAATGAATGACTTAGTTGCACAGCTATTGGGAGAAGCAACGAGTCGCATCTGGGACCGCCTTGACAACTACTTAAAAGAAGGGGTTGGGAAAGGAGAAGGGACTTATAAAAAAATGCAAACTGGTTCGGTAAACCAACTTCCCCCAAGTCAAACAGCCGGAGTCACAATCAAATCAAATGGGGAAAGAAATGGGTCAGACTCTCCAAAAACAATATTCCGTCAACAAAAAACAAATTCTGCTTTTCCCACCCCAACCTCAACATTCAACTTGCGCGATTTCCACATCAGCCCTAACTGTCAAGTCTTTATCTTAGACCGAGAGGGACGCTCTGTTGCTTGGAACGAGGTAACTGAACCAAAACCGTCTATTTCTGTTGACGGACTGCAGCGAGAAAGCACCCAAGCTCTACAACAAAAAGTAATCCAGCTTTCAACAGAGTATTTGCTTAAACATTATGGCAGCCTCGCTGCTATTAACAGCAGCCAAAATCTTAACTTTACTGCCAGCAACTCACTATACTTGCTACAAGTCAGACCTTTTAAAAACCCGAAAGGCTTAAATTGGCTGATTGTGGCAGTTGTACCCGAAACCGACTTCACCCAAAAAGTTCAGGCCAACACCCGCAACACTATTTTGCTCGTGCTACTGGCTTTGGTTCTTTCTATCTGCCTTTTGCTGTCCATTTCCCTAAGAATAGAACAGCGGCTGCTGCGGTTAATTTCGGCAACAGAGGCGATAGCTGGTGGCGACTTCGACTCAACAGTTTTAGGTAGCGGTATTGCCGAACTCGAAGCCCTAGCCTGTGCTTTCGAGCGCATGAATTGCCAGTTAAAAGCATCTCGCCAGCGGTTAGAAGAATATTCTGGCGATTTAAAGCGGCAAGTTGCACAGAAAACTATTGAACTAAAACAAGCTAAAATTGCAGCCGAAAGTGCCAATCGCGCTAAAAGTACCTTTCTGGCCAATATGAGCCACGAATTGAGAACGCCTCTGAATGCGATTATCGGCTTTGCCCACCTCCTTGTGAACTCTAAAAAAACTGCACCGGAACAGCAGTCGAGTTTAGATATTATCAATCGCAGTGGCGAGCATTTGTTGAAACTAATCAACGATATTTTGTCGCTGTCCAAAATTGAAGCAGGTCAAATCACCCTCGAAGAAACTGCTGTTGACTTGTACAGTTTGCTCTCGGACATAGAACGGATGTTCCAACTCAAAGCTCAGTCGTCGGGATTGCAACTTGTTTTTGAACTCCGGAAAGATGTACCGCAATACGTCCGAACTGATGAAAGCAAGCTGCGCCAAGTTTTGATTAATCTGTTGGGTAATGCTGTTAAATTTACTGAGGCCGGTAGGGTGAAGCTGACTGTAAAATGCCTTCAGTCTATGGCTAAAAAACCTTTACCCAAATTCTTTCTCCAATTCTCTGTGAAGGATACAGGCCCAGGCATTGCGCCTGATGAGGTTAGCCGTTTGTTTAAGCCGTTCGTACAAGCTTCTGCTGGCAGAAAATCGCAAACGGGAACGGGTTTGGGATTGCCAATCAGTAACTCTTTTGTGAAGCTGATGGGTGGCGAGATTAAGGTCAAAAGTTCTGTGGGGAAAGGTACGGTTTTTAGTTTTTACATTAAAGTCAGTCATGCAACTAAGAGCGAAGTTTATGACAGATTGCCGCAAAAACGAGTGAAGGGGTTGGCACCTAACCAACAAATATATCGCATTCTGGTAGCGGATGATGAGTCGGCAAATCGGTTGCTGCTAACTCGGATATTGAAGTCGGCTGGCTTTCTTGTGTGGTTCGCGGATAACGGAACCCTGGCTGTTAAATTGTGGCGAAAGTACAAGCCGCATTTAATTTGGATGGATTTGAGGATGCCTGTTCTAGACGGCTTTCAAGCTGCTCAAAAAATTCGAGCACGGCCGAACGGTTCTAACACTAAGATTATTGCTTTGAGCGCTAATGCTTTTGTTAAAACCCAGGAACTCGCCATGTCGAACGGCTTCGATGACTTTGTTGCCAAACCGTTCCGAGAAACAGTAATTTTTGAGAAGATGGCGCTTCATTTGGGAGTTCGCTATATCTATGAAGAGGAGTCGTCTAGGAAGTCCGAACAGGATGAGCCTGTTGTGCAACTGACTTCTAAGTCGCTGTCTGTGTTGCCGAGGGAGTTGATTGAGAAGCTTTACAAAGCAGCCGCTTGTGGAGATGAGCAAGCGGTAAGGCTGTTGATTGAGCGAATTCCCCTGTCGCAGAAGCAAATTGCTCTGGCTCTGACTAAATTAGTTGACAATATGAGCTTAGATATTATCAGCGATTTGACTCAGAATTGCATTTCGGCCGATTGTACTATCGCAAAATCCCAAGACTGCGATCAAAGTTAACTCGGTTTTTAGATTCGTACCTCATATATCAATATATGAAGTTCAACCTTAGTCTATCGCCACATCCCAAGACTATTCTCAAAGTTAACTCGGTTTTGAGAATCGTACCTCAGATATCGATATATGACGTTCACCGAGTGCATTTCGGTAGATTAGGCGAGCTCACCATCCCAAGATTGCGATCAAAGTTAACTCTGTGTTTACAACCCGTACCTCCGATATCGATATATGACGTTCGGCAGATTGTACGATCACCAAATCCCAAGACTGCGATCAAAATCAACTCTGCGGTGAGAGTCTGTACCTCAGATATCGATATATGACGTTCGGCAGATTGTACGATCACCAAATCCCAAGACTGCGATCAAAGTTAACTCGGTTTTTAGAGTTCGTACCTCAGATATTGATATGTGACGTTCGGTAGATCGCAAAGCATTAGGACGATTTTGTTCAGAGCAGCACGATTTGACAGAGCAATGCCGAGCAGAGGTACAGCCGATAATCTGCTAACAACTCACGCTCACTTGATTGTTTACTCCATGCTATCGGCTGTACCTGTCTGTACGTAACGACAGATGCGGGTTCGATCCGCAGTAGCAAGTCAGCGGATTTGGTCTGGGTGGAATGTGGCAGCGGGTCGAGCAGATTAGCGCTCAGTTGGAGATTCAGAGCGAGCTGGGATCGGGAACACAGGTTATTATTGGTCATATCTGTTGGGAACATCCGTTCGTAAAAACCTACCAAAATCGGGACAAAGCTATGAATAGCTTCCTGGCTTAACGAACGCGATCTAAATATAAAATTAGAGCGACGGAGTGAAAGGTGCAACTATTATGTCTTATAGCGAATTTTCCCTAGATGATATTAAGCATAAACTCGGCTTAACAATTAGAGAAGTATCTGAAGTCTTTACGGCTGTAGAACCGATCGCACCCAGTCAGCTTTTAAAGGAAACCTTAGCCGAAAATATTCCCTTAGCCTTGGGAATTGACACGGAAAAAGCGCGATCGGAGATGATAGTCGCTCCGGTATTGATTGAACTCCGCAGGCGGTGCGATCGTCAAATCAGCCTCTTTTCCGGTACGGAATTTAATATTGATCGAGTCAAAGGACTGAATGGCATTTGTGACTTTATGATTAGTCATTCACCAGAACAATTATCTTTAAATGCTCCCGTGTTTACACTTGTCGAAGCCAAGAATGACAATATCAAATCGGGAATTGCCCCGTGCATTGCAGAAATGTTGGCAGCCCAGATTTTTAATATTCAAAAAGATAACAGCATTTCCTGTGTTTATGGTGCAGTGACAACAGGCAGTATCTGGAGGTTCATGAAACTAGAAGATAGGACGGTTTATATTGAAACAACAGAGCATTTTATTGAAAACATTCAACTAATTCTAGGTATTTTAATGCAAATTGTTCAGTTGACTCGCCCAACCCTTCCGTGCCTTTGAAGTTCCCTAGTACATTGTACGATCGCACCGTCCCAAGACTGCGATCGAAGTTAACTCGGCGGTTAGATCCCATACCTCAGATATCGATATATGACGTTCCGTGTTTCAGTCTAGCGATCGAACTTAAATTCTTTTCAACAATCTTCCCCGTACTAAACTTGACGATAATCTACTCGTCAGACTAAATATTAACTTGCTGTTTCACCGTGGGGCCCAACGGTGGTTTACCGCGATGCTCTCATATATCGATATCTGATGCCGACTCTCGATATATGATACTTAAATCATCTACTTAATTCAAAACCATGCAAATTCGACTAGCAGTCATCAGCAATGCTGGTGGCACTGGCAAAACCACACTTTCAGTTCACCTCGCCTACGAACTGGGGTTAAGGGGTTTGAAAGTAGCCATTATGGATCTCGACCCCCAAGGCTCCCTGACCCTTTTTTGCGGTCTAAATCCGCCAGAGCCAGAACACACACTGTCCGCCATAATGCGAGAAAGCTTCAATGGCTCTTGGCCTCTTACTCCTAGCTGGAGTTCCCACACCAATAATATAACCGTTTGTCAAGGCGGAATGACGCTGACGCAAACAGCAGACGAGTTAGTTCTGCACAAGCGTGGCGCTTATCTTCTGGGCGATTGCCTGAGTGACTATCCAATGGATCACGACCTAATTATCTTCGACTGCCCCGCTACCCTCGGCCCCTTGCCCTTGATGGCACTAACTGCTTGCACTCATATAATAGTGCCCGTACAGCTCGAACCAAAATCAATTCAAGGAGCAGCTCACCTGCTGGAGTGGTACTACCACCATTGCAAACAATTACGCCTCAAGCCGCAACCAGAAATCTTAGGGTTTGTACCCAACCAATACGATACGAAACGAGCCGTCCACCGACAACTTTTAGAGTCATTGCCAGCCCAGCTAGAGCAGATGAATATCCGCGTTTTTCCACCTATTCGGGACAGTGCAGAATTTGTCAATGCCAGCGGTCAAGGGTTGCCATTACACCTTTATCGCCCGCTTCACCCAGCTTTAGGCGACTTCAAAGAAATTGTTAAACAGTTAGCTACTTTAATGGGAAATGGAGTTGCTCCGGCTATTGCCAAAAAAGGAAAAAAAAAGAAATAGTGTTTGATTCACAGTCACAACTTGCGCCGGCGAAAACGAATCCTTCGTTTTTGGCTTATAGGCATGAACTGACTTCTTCCAATCCCCAATTTAAAATCTAAAATCGCTATGGCCACCCGTAAAGCTCCCGACTTGGGAAATTATTTTTCATCCGCCAAGCAGTCAATGCACCTCTCTGAAGCTGAATCCGAGATTCAGGAACTCAAAGCAGAAATTGAAGAACTGCGAAAATCGGGTTCAACGGAATTGGAATCTCAATTGACTGCACTGCGAGAACAACTAGAATCCGCCAGCGGTATCCTCTCCATTTCACTAGACCAAATTCAGCCTAATCCTGAACAACCCAGACAGACTTTTTTGCCAGAAAGTATCGAGTCCATGTCCCGTTCCCTCGCTAGTGACGGACAACTGCAACCCATTATCTTGATTCAACGGGGGGATTTGGTGATATTCGATGGAGAGCGGCGCTGGCGCAGCGCTAAAAATCTGGGCTGGGAAACTTTACAAGCTGTGATCGTTCCAGAACCCGCGGCTTTGCACCGCAAAGCACTGCTGACTTCCCTGCACCGGGAAGATCTCAATCCCCTCGATAAAGCAGAAGCTATTGTGCGGGAGTTGTCTGAAAATACGGGTTTGGAAGCTGCAACTATCCCCCGCATTCTCTCGACAGTGGTGCGACGCTTGAACGCGCAAAAACGGATGAACTTGGTTTCCGAGTTGGTGACGGTGGCACCTGACGAGCAGCAACAGGGTTTGGCCGCTGTGGGTTTGGATGAACAAGAGTTGGCCGTTTTGCGGACACTGTTGGATTTGCAGCTCAATCCCGCTTCTATCGATGCCAACATTTTCCCGATGCTGTCTTTGGCTGATGACCTTAAGACTGCTATCAGGCAATTAGGACTTAAAGGGGTTCATGCAATGGCTCTTTCTAAACTCTCTGCTAAAAATTTAGTCTTGCCAGAGGAAGAAGCGCAGCCGATTAGAGTTCAAGCAACCGATCGAGTTATTGCCGAGAAATTGTCGGTGACTCAAACTCGTAAATTGGTGCAAGAAATTATCAATTCTAATCTGGATGATTTCCCAGGGGCAGCCCGCCAATTCAAGCAGGTTAAGTTGGCAGCCGGGAATTTGAAAAAGCTCTCACCTCAAGTGTTGGAGCAAGCTGAGGTTGACCAACTTGTGGAGTTGCAGGAGGTTTTGCGCCAAAAGCTGGCGGAAATTGAGGCGGTTTTAAAGCAAAATACTGAGAAATAACGGCAAAGTTTCGATCGGTCTGCTTGCTAAAATCGATCGAGTGGAAACACTCGCCGTTTTCATCGCTCCGTATGCCTCTAATCTTGGCAAACCAGGGTACGAAAAAACCGCTGAGATACGAGCGGGAAGGGGGTTGGTTGATGATTTCTGCGGCGTGGGCTTCGTCGTCGGGGATGGGGCCGATCAGGTCGAGTTGTAAGGCGTCGATTAGGTCTTGGCGGACTTGGGCGGGGGTTGTTGGGGTTGCATTGATATTCATTATATGCCTTTACCTTTAATTAGATTGTTTAATAATTAGTCCAAACTTTAATCCCTAAATGATTCCTTACTTGTATCAAAGGAATCTTTTTTTTTGAGTCATAGCTTGCACAGATGTATGAAGGTTTCCTAATTGAATCTTTGTTTTTTTGCCAATAAAACGCTGACCTGTAGTAATCACTGTATAAGGTTTGACTGTCAGCACTTGAGTGCTGGTGTTATACGAATTCGGCTTCATCAATTCTTCATAAGTAGTGACAAGATTAACTGTTCGCAGGTATCCAGGGTCTTCCAACGACAGTTTTTCTCCTTCTTTTTTGATATTTTTATAAGCTTTTTCTAAGTTAGAAAATAAAATTAGAGCTATCCCCATAGATTGTGGATTCACTGTACCAGGAATCGCTACCCATTCGAGACTTCCCAGAATTTCCCCTTGATCCTCTTTTAGGTGAGTAAATATCCAAGGCATATCTACCAAATTAATTGTTTCGCTTTGGGTAATCACTCCAATTTCATTAATTACGACAGGATTATAGCTTTTATTTATAACTTTAAGCAAAAAATAATTTATTAAAGGCTGTTGTATTGCTGGCAAGCTATCACGCTCACGTTCAACTGTAACTATTATTTTGATTCTATCTTTATTCAAGTCATAAATAAATCTAATTACAGTAATTAATATAAGTAAAGTAGTAGTAAACGCAGTATATTCTTGAAATTGAATCGGTGTTAAAGATGATAGCCACGATTTTAAAATATCAAACATTATGTAATTCCTCTGCGCTCAATGCTTCGGCAAGAGCTAGATTGGTAAAGTCATATAGCTAGGGCTAGCTAGTAGGGTGCGTCAGTTGTAAATCCTTGGCTAACAGCGATAATTTTCTCCCTGATGCACACTACTTGTATTGTGCTTAGCACGACCGGCATTGTTTTATGCGGCAACAAGGACTTGATCGGGTGACAGAAAAGCTAAGATGATATCGTTTTGAGGAATGCCTTCCTCAATTAAATCTTGGGTAATGCCGCATTCCATACCGTCATATTCAATGTAGATTTTACCAGCTTCCAACGTGATATAAATGAGGTTTCCTCTGATTCGCCGCCCCCGATCCCAACCAACTTGCATCAAGGCGTAGCGATCGTGAGTTTCGTCAAACACGGGATCAAGTCGGATCTCTCCGTGAGAAGGCTTTAATTGGGCATATTTCCCGATTACCTGTTTGACAATTTCTCGGTATGTGGTTGCATTATCCGTTAAGTTATCCATTGTTGAACCTCTATTTTTTCTAAATCGATTACTACCAAATTTAAGGGTATTTCTGTAATGGCGAGTTCGCCAATAGGTTCGCTGAAAATGCCGTTATAGGCCAGAGTGGGAACGGCTAAATAAATTATCCGTTCTGGGTCAACTTGGCCTAGCAATAACCGATAGAGTATATATTGACCAAGAGCTTGTTCCAGATCGGCAATAGGTGACACTCCTCGAAATTCTTTAATTTCAATGGCGATGCGGGTATTTTCTCGCTTTGCGCCAATAAAACGCCCTTCTATTTTGTTGTTGACTTCGGACGCTGCCGCTGCCAAGTCTACAAAGAGAAATCGCTCTCCGTAAGAAATTACATAGGGGTCGTTAGTGATTTCCCAACCATCTTTTATCAGCGCTTCTTTAACGATATTATGGATTGTATCTCTTGCCGGCATTCTTTCCTCAAATTGTCTCGGTTCGCTTTTGCTGAGTAGATGTAATTATTCGTAAATTTTGTTTGGCGAATATGCCATTTTTTATTAACGACTTGACAAAGCAGGAGATAATGTGTTACGGCAAGCGCCCCAAGCTGAACAAAACTCCTATTTGTGTGATAATTGCAATTTTATCATAGATGAGATTTGCATAAGTAGTTAGACAGAATTAATTACACAAATACATAGTAGAATGATATTCCAGGCAAAATTATGAGTTAATTAGAATTTCATATGTTTATCAGGGAAATAAATCCTCTTTCGTCTAAATTGCTCGACTCGAATTTATCGCCAAAGCCGACATCATCAGGTACGTCAGAGAGCACATTGCCTCATATTAGCTTCGCAAGGAGTAAAAAAAGGAGAGTTAATGAATATTTTTAAAATAAGTTATAAGACCCTCTATAACTGGTTCAATCGGTGGGAATTAGAGGGAATGATAGGACTTTATAATAAACCAGGAAGAGGTTCTAAGCCACTATTTAACTCTTCGCAGAAAGCCCAAATTAAAGAATGGGCTAAACAAGAGCCAAGGCAATTAAAAAATGTTAGCCAAAAAGTTCAAGAGACCTGGGGCATAACTCCCAGTACAAAAACAATTCAAAGAATACTAAAAACTCTAAACATGAGTTGGCAACTCCTTCGTAAAGGAGTTGCCGGAACGCCTCCAGCCCAGGAATATCAAGAGAAAAAGGCGCAATTAGAAGAATTAAAGCAATTGGATGATCAGGGAAAAATTGATTTATATTACTTGGATGAAACGGGATGTTGTTTGATTCCTTGTGTCCCCTATGGCTGGCCGGATATCGGAGAATATTTAACAATTCCTAGTCGTAGTCAGCGAATGAATGTACTAGGAATCATGAATCGAAATAACCATCTTGAAACTTATATTTCATCTCAAAGTATTAATTGCGATGTGGTTATTGCCTGTATTGATGCTTTTTTCCCCACAGTAGATAAGCCAACGGTGATTGTCACAGATCAAGCTTCTATTCATACCAGTGATGCTATTGTTGACAAAATAGAAGAGTGGAAACAACGTAATATTACTCTTTTTGAGTTGCCTTCTTACTCACCTGAATTAAATTTAATTGAAATTTTATGGCTGTTTATTAAGTATGAATGGATTGAAATATCTGCTTACAAGAGTTGGGGAACTTTTGTTACATCTGTGGAAAAAATCCTGAAAGAATTTGGAGAAAACTATGTAATTAATTTTCTCTAGCTACTTAGTGGATATTTTTAATCGAATTCCTAACACTCGTATCTCACCGATTGCAGCCGAGTTTGCCCAAAAAATTCTTGAATTCAATCAACACAGACTGCTTAACTTGAGGAAAACGCTACCGTGAAAACACACTCAACGCTTTTTTTGGCTTGGCAAGATCCAAACAGCCGTTCCTGGTTTCCCATTGGCAGGCTAACATTTGACGGAACCAACTACCAATTTACCTACACGCAAGGCGTTTTAGAAGCTCAACAGAAGTGCGGTTTTGAACCCTTGCCCTCGTTTCCGCGCTTAGGTAAAGTATATACATCAACCTACTTATTTTCCGTATTTGCTAATCGGTTGATGCCGACAAATCGCCCCGATTACTCAAGTTTTATTCACTGGCTGGCTAAATCTGACTCAAAATGAAAGCGATCCAATTGCCATGTTAGCTCGCAGCGGTGGGCGGCGAGAAACAGATACTCTAACTGTTTTTCTCATTCCTGAACCAGATTCAGAAGGGCGGTATCGCCTCCACTTTTTCTCGCATGGGTTGCGCTACTTGCCACAATGTGCGATTGAGCGAATTAACTGTTTAGAACCTGGAGAAAAGTTGTGGTTGGCTCACGAATTTCAAAATCATTATGATTCTAAAGCATTGACTTTAAATACAGAAGACCACTACATTGTCGGGTATTGTCCGCGATATTTGAAGAGTGAGATTTTTGAACTTCTCTTGAGGAATCCTAGTTTTGTAGAAGTGCGTGTAGAGCGAGTAAATCAACCGCCAACACCGTTTCAGTTTCGCCTGCTGTGTAATATAACTACTCAATGCTATAATGACTTCCGCCCATTTTCAAGTCATGAATATCAGCCGCTCAGCAGCTCTTAGGTACTGGAAAACCCTTGCAACTTCGAGTTAGACTCCTCTTGGCAAAGTTGAGCCAAACATTCATCACTGCAAGTCGCTCAGGAGCCTTTTCGCAATCCGGCTTGCTCGATCGGCGCTTTCTTCCCCAATCCGGTCTCACCGGAGTGCTACTGAAGTGGGGACTTATAGCAATTTAGTATCAATTGCTACATTCTGCACCAAATATCCGAGAGAGCCCAACTGCTAAAAGCCGATCAACTGCTTGCGAGCGATCGCCCTCAAGATCTCAAAGCGGTTCTATACTGGGCTTTTTTCTTGTTGGTGCAAAGATTCGGCTTCTTCACGAAGTTGGGCAAGCGCTTCTTCGGATAAGTTTTCAAGCATTGAATTTAGCTGCTTTTTATTACCATTTTCGGGGCTGCTGGTGGCGAGAGATTGTGTCGGCATCAAGCGAGGATTCGCGCTGTAAAAAATTTTCAAAGAGCTGAAAAAATGTATCAAGCGCTTGGGATTCATCTTCTGAATACAAAAGGATAATTCGCGCCCAAGACCGGGTAGATTGCTGGTTAAATTGCTTTTCTATCCAGTCTTGAAATTCGGCAAATTCTTGTTCCTGTTCAGTAACAGGAATTCCGAGTTGGCGACAGGCACAAGTGTAACCGTCTAAAAAAGCTTGCAGACTAAAGATAGAACGCTTGCCGAGATAAAGGGCGGTTCTAGTTTTGATTTTATCTAAAAGCTGATCAAAATTGTTTTCTGCTGTAATTGGGGGTGTAGCTTGAGGATTTTTCCAGGCATATTCTTTGAGGGATGGCAGGGTGGATTAATTGTCGAAAAAATAAACTAAGCTGATTGGGCTATTTGTTGATGCTACGTGAAGGATTTAACTGGTTGATCTCGGTTAGAAAAACCGAAAAGCAACTCACTGATATTTTCAAGTTGGTTAGCCATCAATCTTAAAGCTTGAGGAAGAGTATTCGTACCACTCATCCGAGCTCTCTTATACTAAAAGTGGAATAATAGTGAGGAAGGCGTTAAGAGATATGGAATATTGAGCGAATTTACAGCACTCTTTGACTTGATGGCTTCTGAGTGATGGCAACAAAAGCGAGCGCCGCAAGAGTGAGAAATGAGCTATGACAAAACCCAAGAGGTATCCCGACAATTGGCACTCTTATTGCGCTCTCCGTGAAAGAAAGTGCGCTCTGGCGCTGTACTAAATGCAACCAACAATGCCTCCGACCCGGTAAGAAAAGTGGCTTAACCAAGTCCGAACGCTGTGCCTTAACTTTGACAGTGCACCACCGCAACCGGATACCGGAGGACAACCGTCCAGAAAACTTAATAGCCCTTTGTACTGCGTGTCACCTTTCTTATCACAATCGCGGGCAATCCAACGTCTCGCCTGGACAATTATCGCTGTTCCCCGATGATGACATTGATTGGAATATAATGGATGGTTCTCTGGAATCGGCACGGGGCGATTTATCAGATCGCAATCCGCCTCCATTAGTTTGACAAGCTCGAAGGCGGTCATGCAATCGAGCGAGTATAATAAACTTAACAGAACTCTACTCCCTACCCCACGAAACTTCTAATTAAGCTACCTCCCATTAAAAAATAACCTATGACATACACCCCATCCAAACTACTTAGCTTTGAGGAGTTTATTGCCCTATATGGGGATAATACACGATATGAACTCATTGATGGAGAACTCAGAGACATGGAACCTACTGGTCCTCACGAAGCGGTTGCAGGTAGTATTGCTGGTAGAATTTACGTAGAAATTTTTCGTGGTAATTTCAATTGGTTGGTTCCCAAAACTTGTTTAATAAAACCCCTATACGCTGAGGCCACAGCACTGCGTCCTGATGTAGTTGTTTTAGATAAAGCAGAACTTAGTAGTGAACCCCTTTGGCAAAAAGAACCAGTGATTTGTAAAGATAGTACAATTAAGCTGGTTGCCGAAGTTGTCAGCACTAATTGGCAAGATGATTATGCAAGAAAAGTGGAAGAATACGCTTTTTTGAAGATTGCAGAATATTGGATTGTGGACTTTCGAGGCTTGGGGGGTTTGCAATTTATCGGCAATCCCAAGCAACCTACTTTCACGGTCTGCCAGTTGATTGATGGAGTTTACCAGCAGCAACAATATCGCTTGGGAGAGCCGATTTCTTCTTACCTCTTTCCCAATTTACAATTGCAACTTGACGACATTATGCCGACTTAAAATTCTAGAATTTATTAAAACTACAGTGATTAAAATACTAGGTTCTAACTATTGACTAAAACTATGAGTGACAGCACCAGCTCAGAAAGTCTGGCTGAAGTTAGAGATACCCCAGACAAACCCATTACAGAACCTCGTCTGTACCAGAGTAGACCGATCGCCCCTGTCGCGACACCCCCTCCTATGGTATCCAGTCTCCACGCACAACTGAGAACAGACTTGTGGCAGCAATACCCTTCAGGTGTCGGGTACTTCCAACACCGAGCCAAGGGCAACCCCAACAACATCATCGAGCACTACATCGCCAACCCCGGCGACATCACGCTGCTGCCTTTAGAAGAGGCCATGCAAATTATTGACAAGTTTGGGCTGACCGCTGCCAAGTTACACCTGATTTTTGCCGCTCATATTATGAGACAAGAAGAGCCGTGGGAAAGCTTATTCACTCTCGAAGGCAGTGACTTAATCAAGGAAATGGGCTGGGACAAACGCACAGACTTGCCCGCGTCTAAAAAACTGAATGAACTAGCTAAAACAGCGTATGCTCTAGGTTGCCTAGCAATCAAAGCCACATGGGTTGAAGGCAAACACAAAAAAGGTGGAATTAGAGCCAGCGTTGACACCTCGCGAATGTGGAATATTCAAATTCAGTTAACAGGTCAGCAGAATCTGGAGGGCAAAATAGAGCAGCCTGATGAAGTCTACATCACAGTCCAACCGGGGCTCTGGACTCATGCCTTCTTGAACAAAGCAGGTTACTTCGCCAAAGAAGCCTTGTATCAGTTTGGCTATTTAGCCCAGGAGATTCTCAAAATCGATGCCTACCATGATGAACTGGCTTTGCGCTTAGCACTTCATCTGACGATGGAAAGCCGATTTCACACCAGTGGCAGTTACAAAGTGGAAACCCTTCTAAAAGCGCTCCTATCCCAAACGGTAATCGATATAGCCCGGTCTGACCGTAGAAAAGCTTACACGCTGATGAATAGCTGGAATCACACCCTGGAAGTGCTGTTGAAACTCCAGCGAGCGTTTCAAATCGAGTTTGACCAAGAGACCTACCCAGAATGGCTGAGACCCGGTAGCAAGGATCGAAAAAAACGAGGATACTTTGACACGCTATTGGCAGCCAAAATTACCATCCATCCGCCAGCACCTATCCCCCAACTCCTGGCAAGCAAAGCTGAACTCAAACAGGTTCAACCCCGCCTGAAAGAAGCTCCCAAACCTAAACTGACAAGCAATGAGATAAAAGAAGCAAGAACAGCCAAAGGTTGGACTCAAGCACAATTGGCTGGCTGGCTAGGGGTGTCGCAGCGTTATGTATCCATGTTGGAACGTGGGGAGCGAATCCCTGCACCAGAACTGGAATCCCAAATCTGGCATCTGTTAAGCATTTCAGATTGACATATTTAGGACTTACGCACAGCCTCAATATACGGTGTGAAAGTAGGGGCAACCCCCCCTGAAGAGCCTCTATCCTGATGATGCTTAGCCTTAGTCCTAATTTGACATACTCCCCGCTAGTCAAGAGACGGGGATTCTACGCTCAAACAGCGACAGCAAGCAGAGCTTGACTAACATCGCCATCACCTTAGTTTTTTCCCCGGTTCAAGGGCTGTAGCCTCTGTATTCTCGTCCATCAAACTCAGGTGATGACCACTAGCCCTGTCTGGCGTGAGGAACGAGGTTACTAAGTTTCAGCGTTTTGATTGTGAGTCCAAGTTCCGAAAAACAATTTTTTTTGATCGAAGTCTCAAAAACCCGAACGTGAAATAGCGGTTTTATCCTTTTTCTCCGGTTCTGATTTAACACGCCAGACAGGGCTAGGTGATGACCACCCGTGTGTCCAGGACATAACTCTCACCAAAGCGACCCTACAAACCCACCTTTCCCGGCTGGTTTTTTTTTCGGCAAAAGATGCTCCGACTGTTCTGAAACTTGTTCTAAAAAAAATAGGTATTTAAAATCGCTCTCAAATCCATACCCCATACAAGTTTGACCGTTAGAACAAAACCTCTAGAATGCCGCGACAAAACCTCTAGAATGCCGCGACAAAACCTCTAGAATGCCGCGACAAGTCATTTTTGAAACTCTTACCACGTAAAGTTTTCAGCTTTTAGAACAACTCTGATCAGTCTTATTAGACTGATTCGCCACCAAATCCCGTATCGGCTGGTCTGGCAGGATTGAAAAAATAGTCGCGCACCCTTTCTCATCTTTTAGCGGGGCGGTCAGTCTCAACACTGCTGGATTTAGGACAACTGCATCGCTACAAAAAAGCGATCGCAAAAGTACAAGACCTTAAAACCGCTTCGCTAAAGTTTGCCGATAGTTCAAGCGACGGCGCTATGAATCGAGTTCCGGCGGAACTACTACCACACCTGGTTGTTGAAGCCAACCCGAAATCCTGTTGAGTGCAGCGAGCGCTGCATTCGCGCTCAATAGCCCGCGGTCAAATTCACAACAACCGCTCTGGCAAACCTTGCGGCTGTCACAGTCGCATGAAGGGACATTTACGCTCATTTTTACCCCGGAACAAAAAATGGTTGCAGATACAACTACCTGGCACAAACCGCCATTCGCCCGACACGCCGCAATTTACGAAGCCCTAGCCGACATACTAGAAGGCGCTACCCCCAGCGCCCTCAAACTCGCCCTTTACCTGTACAGAACCTGCATCGGCGGCAAACCAGAGGAAATCGACATCAATTGCATCCCCTTGGGCGAAAAACGAGCCACAAGAGTCCGAAACGGCAAGCCCTACAGCCCCAACACCAGGCGGGCAGCCCTCAAACAACTCGAAAAACTTGGTTTGGTCAAAATCCTTAAAAACTATGGGTGCGGCATTTTCCGCATAGCAGTGCAGCACCTGGGCGACGTTCGCCCCTTCACTCACACCAATTCAAAATTCCAAAAACTGAGCAAACCGTCAAAAAATCGACTGAACCAGCCAAAAATTGAGCAAACAGGGGGTTCAAACCCTGATGGTGCCGTACTCTTTACAGAGGATAAAAAAGGACAGCAAAGCACTGAAAATGTTGCTGCTGTTTTTTTTAATTTTTCTCAAGAGGAAGAAAATTTAACATCACCAGATAAAAAACCACAGCTTGTAACTGGGATCAAATCTAAAAGCACTGAATTAAATAAAAATTCAGAACAAGAACTAAAAACCCTTAGTGAAAATAAATGTTCCGCCCCAACCGCTGAATGTCTGAGAATTAATTCAGATAACAGTCAGGCAGTCGATGTGGCAATGCCTTGCACTCCAGAACAAAGAGGTTTGACCTCTAAACCCCCGCAAAAACTGGTGACAGAACTCAACAGCCTCGACAATCCAACAATCTCTGCCGCCAAATCACCAATACCTACCAATAAAGCTGTTCCGTTAAGTCCTGAAATATCTTCGCCCGTTACTCCCCAAGTTCCTGAAATTGTCGAAGCGGTTGCAATTGCCAACCCCGATGCGACTGAAACTGTCAAAGCCGTTCCAATTACTAATCCTGATGCGACTGAGATTCTCAAAGCTGTTCCAATTGCCAATTCCGAGACAACTGAGATTGTCAAAGCCGTTCCAATTACTAATCCTGATGCAACTGAGATTATCGAAGCGGTTGTAATTGCCAACCCCGATGCGAATGAAATTGTCGAAGCTGTTCCAATTGCCAATTCCGATGCAACTGAAATTGTCGAAGCGGTTGCAATTGCCAATTCCGAGACAACTGAAATTATCGAAGCGGTTCCAATTACTAATTCTGATGCGACTGAGATTATCGAAGCGGTTGCAATTGCCAACCCCGATGCAACTGAAACTGTAGAACCAATTGCAATTGCCAATTCCGATGCGACTGAGATTGTCAAAGCCGTTCCAATTACTAATCCTGATGCGACTGAAATTATCGAAGCGGTTGCAATTGCCAATCCCGATGCAACTGAAATTGTCGAAGCCGTTACGCGAGCCACAGGAGGCATGAATTCTGAATTAAAAATTTGTGTCCTCCAGCACAGCTTAAACGAAATCCAAGCCGCCATAAACTTGCTGCAAGTCCGAAGCCAAACAAAGCAAATATCCAACCCTTCAGGGTGGGTCGTTGATTGTTTGCGCGGTCGCTGGTGGGAAAAAACTAACGGTTTTCAAAACTCGAACCCAACAAATGTTGTTTCGTCTCCAGCTTCAACCGGCTCTTCTCCAACTCCAAAAGATTCTCCTTCTGCACAGACAACAAGAATAACTGAGGATTATGTTGACCCTCATTATATGCCATTAGAAACTCACCGGACGTTATGCGAACAGTTCCAGCAACTAGGCAAAGAAGCTTTTGCAGCGCTAGGTATTCAGCAGCAAATTTACTTGCAGTGGATGCTTCGATTTCCTCAGCAACTAAAACAAATCTTGAACAAATTGTCTACTACTTAGCTATGAGGCCTAGCTGTGAAAACACTAATTATTCAATTCCTGTAGACCGCTGACAATCCTGTAGGCAACTAAAACACAGTTCAAGTAACAACAATCTCAAAGGAGTACCAGATATGGCAGTCAGTTTTGTTGACAAAATTATGCCGACTAACATTGATGCAGAGGAAGCAATTTTAGGCGGAATTCTGATCGATCCAATCGCCATTAAAAGAGTCGCAAATATTCTGCGTCCCGAAGCGTTGGCAATTACAGTCCACCAACATATTTATCGGGCCGCTTTAGCGCTGCACTCTAAGGAGCAGCCCACAGATTTGATGAACGTCACCACTTTTCTCGACGACCACAATCTGCTGGAAGTAGTAGGGGGTCAAACCAAACTGGTAATGCTGGTAGACCGAACTGTTTCAGCCGTCAACATCGACCAATATGCCTTGCTAGTCGTGGACAAGTTTGTCCGGCGCGAACTCATCAAAATTGGTAATGACCTGGTGCAGCTTGGCTACGAAACTTCCACCGAATTGGATGCCATACTAAATGAAGCCGAGCAAAAGATTTTTGTCCTCAATAAGTACAAAGAAGAGCGACAGAAAGCTATTCGGCCTCTTTCGGAATACTGCCACGAGCTTTGGCGATATCTAGATGAAATTGAGGAACAGCGCTTGGAGACTGCTAACTACTGTCCTGGAATCAGCACAGGGTTTTACGACCTCGACGACCTATTGGGAGGGGGATTTTACCGAGGCGAATTGATTGTCATAGGAGGTCGCCCCGGCAGTGGCAAAACAGCTTTGGCTTGTGCCCTTGGCTACAACATTGCTTCCCTTCCCACGAACGGTCGAGTTTTGATGTTTTCGATGGAAATGCCAGGTCGGGACTTGGCAGCGCGACTAATGGCACTTGAGAGTGGGGTGTCGGTGAAAGATATCAGGAAAGTTAACCTAGCTGGTAAGTACGAAGTCCTAGCTTCGGCTTTAGGGAAAGTTAGCGATGCTGATTTTTGGATAGACGAAAGTTTGGAACCGTCTCCCTTGGAGATTCGTTCCAGAGTTAGGGAGTTTGTTTGTGAGCGCGGCCCCTTGGGTTTGGTAATTGTTGATTACTTGCAATTGATGGTCAATTCGGCAGATGAAAATGTGGTCAATAAAATCAGCGAAATTACGCGGCAGATGAAGATTTTGGCTCGCGAGGTTGACGCGCCTGTTTTGCTGCTTTCTCAGCTCAATCGGGGGGTAGAGACTCGCACGAACAAGCGTCCAAGTTTATCGGATTTGCGTGGCTCTGGTGGGATTGAACAGGATGCGGATGTTGTGCTTGGAGTTTACAGGGACGATTATTACAATCCTGATTCTCCTGATGGGGGAACGGCTGAAATTATTGGATTGAAAGGACGGAATAGCGGAACGGGAACGGTTAAGTTGCTGTTTGATGCTGAATGCTGTCGGTTTCGGAATATCTATAAACTCCGGTAATATTAAAGGACAGGAAAATATTGAACTCTGTCGTCCTACTTCAAAAGCCCGATCGCCTTGACAAGCTGTTCCGGCTGTACCTCCAAATAGCGCTGGAGACTCGACAAATTTTTGTGTCCCGAAATCTCCATAATCACCCGCAGCGGCACCCCCGCATTGCTCAAATTAGTCAGCGCCGTCCGCCGCATCGAATGTGTTGAAGCCCCCTTAATTCTTACCCGCTTGCAAGCTTCTTTAAAAATCACATCCGATGCGGCGCGAGTCAAAGGCTTCGTATTGTCTCGCCCCGGAAACAAAAAACCTACATCTGGATTGTAAGCCTTTAAATACTTAGCCAGCATAGGATGGAGCGGCAGCGTTCGCGTTGCTGACGAACCCTTTGTCGTCGCTTTCCGCAACGTGACTGACCCCCCAACAATGTCGTGAGTTGTTAAAGCTAACGCCTCTGAAATGCGGCAGGCGCAGTAAAAAGTTACAGCAAACAAAAGCCTGTCCCTTGCTGTAATAAAACCCCGGTCAAACAGTCGGTCAATTTCTGCGGGCGTCAAAATCTTAGCGCGCCCATTCCCAAGAACCTTCACGGCGCATCCTTGACGGGTAAATTCCTTCATTATTGGACGAAAGGGAGATTACGTCAAGTAGGCTAACTGGCTTCTATTCTTTGATGGCAAACCAAATCCGGCTCAATCGCTTTCTGGGCAATCGGAGGCGCTTGTTGCAACTCACTTCCCGCTTATTGCTATTCAACTGACTCGAATTTTCGGGAAAGTTGATAACCGGCAAGGTGGCGATCGCGTCGATGAGGTCTCTGAAGGTAACAGGTTTTTGGGCGTTCATAACACCGCGCCACCAAGAAAATTATTAGTAACTAATCTAATTATACTATTGTTTGATTCTACCTGCAACCTTTTTTGCTGGTTGGTTATATTCTGAAGAACAAGTCATCAATATTCTCCAATAGTCCTTCTACTTCCCGGTGTGGTTCGATTTGGAGACGTTTGTCGATCCTCGCACCTCGCTGACGAAAGCAACTACACCTTTACTATACCAGTCTGCTGCAACCGGACTTGACATCAACGCGATTGGGCGGGGTCTCAAAAAAATCATAGCCTAGTCAGAGTTTGACTTTGAAAATAGTCGCTCAAATATAGATTCCAATTGATTGATTTAAGGAGATGTCGCGCTGCAATTTCTTTATCAAGAAATTGATCGGAAAACCTATCAAAACAAATCAGTTGCAGTCGATGCACAGTTAAGAACTCATGTCAATCTCAAAAGGAAAGCGAGATTTGATTTCGGGCCTGCCACTAAAACAGTTGAAGGATATACCACCTTCAACTGAGTTGCCTGCAAATTTTGCCAAAATTCATCCCCCGCGCTTTGAGTGCGGCGAGATGGTGCGCTGGACTGATGTTGGCGAAGAAGGTGACAGAGGAATGGTTATAGGCAAATTTTACAACTATGAACAGCGTCAGCGTTGTTGGATGTGGTGCTACATCATTTGCCTTACTCCTGATTCCAAGAGTGCAAAGTGGTGTCAGTTTGATGCTGCCTGGGAAGAAGATTTGGAGAAGTTTGAGGATGATAAAAAAGCAGCAGACTTTGACAGATAGAGAACGCAATTTGATTGCAGTTTACAGTGAATGCCAATTGCGAATGACACCGAGGCAGTTTTATGCAAAGTGGGGAGTGAGTTATGAGGAAATTGCTTTTATTTGTTCTCGTTCTGATTCTACAGTGCGGGGTTGGTTTAGAAAGGGGGAAAATCGCCGATTCCCTACTGCTGTCGATTTGCGTCATTTGGCTTTAATGGATTTTCTGCTGGAGCATTTTGAGGAAATTCCAGAGGGATTGGTGGCTTTCCTGTGTCCGCCTTGCGAAGAGAATAGCCTGGATTAATAGTAGCGGCGCGTATAACGGAAAGACTGTTTAGGGCAACGACTGTATGCGTTATCACAAGCATATACTGCTGACTTGTTCCAACAGTTTAGGTGGCTGCCATACACCAAGCTTTTTCAGCATCAAAAGATAATTTGAGCTTGTATTAGCACAAACCTTGTCAAATATCAATGTCACCGTGACCTGTCTTTGACAAGATTATTCAATTACTGTCTTGGCAAGCAATGAAACAAGAGCACAATCTGTTACTTTTACTGCTGAGGTACTAAAATGACCTACTCTGAAAAATTGCACCCGTGGTGTATCATTAGCCTGCTTCCTAATTGTCAGCGTGTTATTGTGGCACGATTTCGTAAGAGAAACGATGCAGACGATCATCTACGGGTTTTGCAGCGATTAGTGAAAACGCGCACATTTGTGATTATTTTTGACATGCAACCAAAGCCTACTGTGCCTAAAGAATAACGGCGAATGCAGCGAAGGTTTGAAATCGAATTAATCAAGATACCTGCGTTAGTTGAATAAACCGACTTTCCAGCGATTTCTCCCAGCGACAGAACCTACTGATAGCTGGGAGAAGTTTTTATCAATTGAATGGTGTTAACTTAATAAATTGTCAGTAGCCGACTTTTTAAAGTGTACTAACTACAACTTGTTATCATAGTCTAGATTGACGCAAAGGAGCTATCGCATTTGTACGGATAGTTACAATTGTATGAGTAAATATACTCGGATTGATAGCTGTGCGATCGTAGATGTGGCTAATAGTAATATAGCTTGCGAGCGCAATAGATATTCCTTCTCTATCAATACTTCGGAATTTTGAAGAGTTTTTTTGGGAGATGGCTCTGGCGCAAGGTTCGTAGGTGGCTAATGTTGCGCTGAGTTTTTGGATTTCTTGCCATAGCTCTACTATCAAGGCTTCTTTTGCCTCGTTCAATAGTTGCTTGATTGTCGGGTAGTTTTTCCATTCCTTTATCTAATGTCTATCTCGTCTTCTTGTCAAGGGGGTTGAGCAATTACAATCAAAGAATCAATAGAGACAAGTGCGACCGCATCTTGTCGGACAGATAATTAATGGGAATTAATTAAGAAATTTCTTGGGAAACACGCTTACCGTTAAAACTTTACAAAAAATAGATCGTTAAAAGCAAGGCCGCGATCGCGGCAATTTTTGAGAATAAGCTGCACTTGCTTGTACTGCGAATCCAGCCATGACCCAAATAGAACCAAATTCCGAACCAACTGGAGAGGATATTCCACTTTCAGCTACTCAAAAAGTGGGTGAAACCATCAACAAAACTGAGAACATTTCACAGAGTCCTGACTTACTTGATGAAGGAGAATCAGAACCTTATGAATTCAATTTTTGTACAATCAAAATCCACATTGTTATGCGACCAGACGATGGGCATCCAGAAGGGCGAATCGTAGAAATTACAGCAACGAGCCATGACGACTTACCACTATTAGTACAAGTTAGAGAAAACTCGATTGGAGCTTGGCCAAACCATTTACAAGAATTGCTCCAGCGCTTAGCCTCTAACCTACCTAACCGAAAAGTGAGCGCTCAAATTCGTTCTTCTGTTGGTCAACCCCGGAAACAAGCCAAACCAAATCTTCAAAATCCTGCTAACCACCCCGTCAACAAAGGTGAAGCTGGAGTACAAATCCCCCTGTTTTAAAGAGGTAATAATGAGTCTAATAGAATATGAAGGCAGGCAAATCGAACTGCCCAACGAAATTACTTCAAATGATGAAAAATTGCTAGAAGTCCTACTTCCTTACTTCCCTGAATTAAGCTCCGCTACAATTGAACGAAAAACAGGTCAACCCATTAAAATCATCAAACAAGCCAAGACAAAGGGTGTAGAAGAAGATTGGAAAAAAGAACTATGCGTACTGCTCACTCCCCATTCCCCACTCTCCTCACTTATGGCAGCACCAGAAGAACCGAATCAAGCTGTCCAACTCACTTGGGCTCTCCAATGTGAATCTATCAACGGTTATGTTACTCCGCTAACCTTAGCAAGTCGCACTCAAGAAATCTCTCAAGCAATAGCGAGAGGTGAACAAGAACTACAGCGATTTAAAGCAACTCTCAAACAACTGCAACTTGCGCCAGCTATTGCACATCCCCAAATTCCCCTGAATTTTTAATGCCTGCAACCATTTTGTCTGTGTCGCAAGCCATCGCTGGTTTGCGACACTCCTACCCAGTAACCAAGCCAATTGAAGCGATTGAATTTCTCCAGCAAACGCTTAATAGTATTCAAATACTAAACCTTTACCAACACTTTTTTCCAACTGAATTTACCACCACTACCAGTTCTATTTACTCTGATAGTCCTGACATTCATAGCCCCCGCGAATTAGAATTTTTCAGTCGGCTTGACGAAACAGAACTTATCCCTATCAGCCCCTGGCAATTAGAAATAGCCCAAGAAGAACGCCTCGACGAACTCCTGATAGAGCCTTGGGGGTTAGATTGGTTGAGCTATGAAGATTATGATATTGAGTCATTAGCCCCTGAGTGGCAAATCTTGCTGCCTCTAACTTCTAAAGGACTAGATTGGCTAACTGAAAATGACGCACAAGATTGGTATGAAGAGGAATTTAACGTTTTATTTTCTCACGTTTTACCACCCGATAGTATCAATTATCTGCAATTCCAAGAGCTTTGCTCTCTGGCTGACTTTCCCATAAAATCGGTGCCAATTGTACTAAGTTTCCTCAGTTATTCAACAGGTAACATTTGGCTAGACGGCTGCACTCAAGACGAGTATCAATTTAGAGAATGGACTGTCGAAAACTTGATATCTTTATCAGCGCAATGGCAAAGTGCTAAAGAAGTAATAACCCAAGCTCAACAGGTTATCGACTGGCTTGCTACTGACCGCCCTCGACGTTTTCAGCAAATTCTTGAACTCTGGAACAAGAGCACTTTGTCAATTTGAATTACCTATGAATCCAAATAATTACGATTGAAACTCTCAAGTCTAAAAATGCTGAGCTCCCCGCTTAAGCGTATTCATTGTGAAGCAGCAACCGCTAGTGCGGTTGTAGCTGTTGGAAATTGAGGTCTTAACCATGACTGAAACTCTAACAACAACCGAAAGAATTGCACGTCTCAATGACCAGTTGCGTCAAGGAAATACCAAAATTGGTGAAATTCGGATCACTCAAACTGTAAAAGCTCTTCCTCCTGAATACCAACAAAAATTACTGCAATTAGTAAGAGATTTTAACAGTTTTGAATCGGGCAACGACCCCTACGGAGAACGAGATTTTTTTGCCATTCAACTGGATAGCAAAAACTACTTTTTCAAAATTGATTATTTTGACAGAAAAGCTTGGCTGGACAACCAAGAAGTGAGTTCAGAATGCCCAGAAAACTCGGATAAAACTTGGAGAGTTGCTACCCTAATGAAATCGAATGAATACTAATTTTCAAGTAGGAGCTAACCTTACCTATCGGGTTAGCTCTATAACCTCTATCAATTTTAAGCTATTATGTATGCAACATTTGTCAGGAGAAGCCTTCCGTGAAATTCTGCAAATAGCTCCCCGACAGCTAACAGAAATTGATGCTGAATTACTGTTCATCAAAGAACAATACCTGTTCCATTATCGAGAAGGGACAAAGGAACACTACAAACTACTCTCCTCTGTCAGTTTGAGAACTGCATTTTCTCACGAGCCAATTGATACAGGTTGGATGCCTCCAGGAGTCATAAGGTGGGGAACTAATTCTCAAGGAAATTGGGTAGTAAAATTCATACCTCCTGCTCAATATAACCTCCACTTTGATGATATTGAACCGATTACTATTCCGCTAACCGCTTTGGTATTGGTAGGACAGAACACTCAATATTGGGTATGGGCAACTGATGTCGCCACCTTCAACCCAGAGGCGAAAGCTTACCATACTCCCTTACCAAATATCCACCCAAACGGTTTAATTTGCTGGGGACAAAATACTCCCCCGGTTGCTTCAACTCAAACCATTGATATTGCTTGGCAAACTTTCATCACTACTCCTTTCAATGCTGACTTATCCAGCCAAAAAAGCCGAAAGTTTCCCCAAGATGTCAGAGAACATCTGAAAAGTTTAGCCTTGAGAAAAAGGCGTTCCTATCCTGTTAAAGATTTAGTTGAAAGCAGGTGCAACCAGTCAATTAACTCTTTAATAGAACACCTTTTATTGATTGCTAACCCTATCTAGGGATTGCACTCAACATTTTTCTTTCAACCGCCAAGTTTAAGTTAATGCTAAAACTTTTTAACCACATTCATGCCTCTATTCCCTTGCCTCCCATTGCTACTGGAGTATTCTGCGAATACGTTACAGCTTCTAACGGCGTGTTTGTGCGTTCAGTTCGCCCCGGACTAGAGGCAATGATTCCTGTTGCAAATTCAGCGCCCAATACTATCAAAGGGTTGCCATCTATAGAACCGTACTTGCACCTTGACACTCGTTCAGTACCATTAGAATTAGTCCTTTCTATGTGTACAAAATCTGCATTTAGCAAAGATAATAGTGGGAATCTCACAGAGATTTTATTTCACCTATCCCTTGACAGCCGCAATCAATGGCAACTGACAATTCCACTCCAAACAACTACACGAACAAGCTGCCAACCTCTTGATAATTTATCCTGCTCAACTGCCTTAATTGAATGCCACTCTCACGGAGAAATGCCTGCTTTCTTTAGCAGCACAGATGATGCTGACGAGCGGGGTTTTCGCCTCTATGCAGTATTGGGTAAAGTTAATACCTTGACTCCTGAGATTTTAGTCAGAATCGGAATTTTTGGACACTATAGCTTAATTAAAGCTAATTCTGTATTTGAAGAGCCATATTTTATCACCGATGCTTACCAAAACTCCCTTAAACCTTGACTTTGAGTACGCCAATTCTACCCCTCTCCTCATCAAAGATTACTCTCACCTACACTTGTGGCTCGTTGGCTGTGGGGGCACTGGCTCTTATGTAGCTGAAAGTTTAGCACGATTAGCTTACGTTTTCAAACAACGTGGTAAAAATGTCAATGTTGCCTTTGTTGACCCTGACATTGTTGAAGAGAAAAACTTGGGAAGGCAGAGATTTTGTCAATCTGAACTCGGATTGAATAAAGCCGCTACTCTTGCTTTGCGTTACAATCTTACCTGGGGGCTAGAAATTAGTGCAATTCCTGACTATTTTGACCCCAAATTGGTAAAATCATACTGGAATGATTTGGTAATTATCACTGGCTGCGTTGACAATAGTGCGGCTCGTCGTTCCCTCGGCAAAACACTAGAAAGTAACCGCCACTCTGATATTCCAAGAATCTGGTATCTTGATGCTGGCAATAACTTTGATAGCGGTCAAATTCTACTAGGTAGTCATAATTGTGGTGAGGGGTTAATTACTCACCTAGATCAATTTGAGAAAACAGGCATTATGGGAGCGTTACCCTCTCCTATTTGGCAGTGCCCCAATTTGAGAGAATCCCAGCCTGAAGAACTGGCAAATACCTATTTATCTTGTGCTGAGTTAGCCACTATTAACGCTCAGAGTCTCACAATTAATCAGGCGATGGCCTCCATTATTGCTGACTATTTATTCCGTCTCACTTTGACGAATGACTTGCGGAGGTTTGCCACTTTCCTTAACCTTAAATCGGGTTCTATGCGCTCGGAATTTATCAGTTTTTCATCTCTTAAAAGGTTTGCAAGAGGGGGAGGGGGAAGGGGAAGGGTGGAAAAAGGAAGGGAAGAGGAAGGGGAAGGGTAGAAAAAGCTGATTATTTGCGGAGGGGAAAGGAAGGCTTCGCCGTGAACTATGCGGCTCGACTGAGCGACATTCGGCTTGCGCTCAATCGAGCCACAATTCGGCTAAGCTCATGGTCGAAGCCTCACGCCGAAGTCCGACGGGAACCCCGCTTACCGAACGTCCGAATGGAAAGTTATAGGTTATTGTTAGCTTTTATTAAAGAGAAAAAGCTAAAATTTATCCTTCCTTCCCCTTCCCCCTCTTTTACTTTAACGAGATTTTTTCGGATTTAATACTGTGTGAATTGCCCGGTCTAAAAACTCGATAAACTCACTGGGATAAGTATAAAATTGACTCTTTCTGGCTCTTCTGGGTTTGAGGGGATTAATGTATAATGAGATACAATGAATACGTGGTGATAGGCATGGACTTGCATCTTGATAGGTTGCTAAATTTACCAAATACAACCATCGAAAGTTTTACGGAAGAAGAAAATAAAATTATTCTCAAGCTGAGATTCTTACATGATGAAGCTCCTTGCCCCCATTGTAATACGCAGAGTAGAAAATTCAAACAAAATCGACCGATACTGATTCGAGATTTATCAGTATTTGGCAAAGTAATTTATTTAAATACGCCACGCCGCCAATTTTATTGTCATCAGTGTCAAAAACATTTTACGGAAGAATTACCCTTTGTAGATTGGGAAAGACGATACACACAAAGATCTGAAGAGTATGTTTATCAACGAGTGCAAAGTGCGAGTGTAGAGCAGGTAAGTCGAGATGAATTTTTGAGTTGGGATCAAGTACAGGGAATATTTAACCACCAATTTTCTCTCAAAAAAAAGGAGAATTTGGAAGAAGTAAAACGGGTGAGTATTGATGAAGTGAGTAAACGCTGCATGACATCAAAATTTGGTCACGGTCGTATCAAATATTGACTTAGGAGAATTGCTAGAAGTGATTGATAGTCATAAACAAGATGACATCATTGAAATCCTTAAGCAGCAACCAATTGAGATCAGAGAGAAAGTTGAGGAAGTCAGCGTTGATATGTGGGGAGGATTTCCAAAAGTTGTAAAAGAGGTATTCCCAAATGCCAAAATTGTCATCGACAGATTTCATGTCATGCAGCCTAAGAATCAAGTTGAGCAAGTGCGAGAAAATTGGTAACACAGTAGCCGTTATCTAAATTGAATAAAAAATCAAATAAGGAGTATGAGAAAATTGGCAACACAGTAGCCGTTATACCAGCCTTGACAGTCGCGTAAATTGCTGTTGTCGGACTCGCGCTTTGCAATCGGCTAAACTGTTGTTGTCTGATAAAGCTTGACAGTCGGCTAAACATTTATTCCCTGACTTGGTTTACAGCAGTCGCTCGACTCCTAGCTATTAATGGCGGTTATAATTCTCCACCCTATTAGTCCAGGTAGTAATTTCTAAGTAGGTAGGCGGGATTAAACCGAATAATGTAACAGTATGTAAATAGGCTTAAGTCAGCCAGTAGAGAGCATTTGAACACTTTACATCGTTTGCCGGATATTTTCGGATAAAAACAGGTAGAGGCCAGTCCCTGCAAATGTCTGTATTCTCACTGATTTTGTACAGTACACACCTGATTTTGTACAGCAAATGACTGACTTTAGTGCTCCCCAAAAATTAACGGGACTTAAACAACTTTTAAGCCCAAACAAAACCCCAACTGGCTTTATATGCAGCTTGAGCGTCCATATTTTGTTGTAGCCAGCGCACAAATCTATAAGATATAGCTGTTCTCAAAGCTTCTAAGACTTCAGTAAAATGTTACTTTTATATCACAGATAGATGGCTAGTTTACCCAAGGTTTATTCCCGATAAAGACCAAATTATCTATAAAAGTTACATGACCAGACTAGAGGGCGAGAATACGCGACTACGACATTACGCACAATGTCATCACTTTGGTATAATTGTGAGAGTATGAGTGCGATATTTGGAGACATTACTACCGGGAGCGTGGCGTTTGGCAGAATTCTATTGAGCTTACACTTTCCAGCAGCGATCGTCCAACAATCTTAAAATCTGTGCAGCAACTCGAACTTTTTCCGCAACCCAAACCCAGCTCCGCTAAATCTCCTCAACTAACGATGAGTTCCGAGGCTTTGTATTCTTGGAAACAACGCATTTTTGAACACCAACAATCTGAAAGTGCGCCACAACCGCGACAGGGAAGTCTATTCGAGCTAGCAGTAAATCCTTGTGAACCCAACAACATAGACCCGTTTGCCCTGCAATTGCACAATCTCTCATTCTGTGAGAAACCGGATTGGGGCGATCGTACTTGCCTCTATTTTGTTATTGACAACGAGCTTCCATTGCTGCTGTATGTAGGAGAAACTGACCGCACTCCCAAGCAACGATGGATGAGCCACGATTGTCATAGCTATATTGCCAAGTACATCGAACTGCACCGCCGCTACTCCCTGGATGCGAGTGTAGCCATAGCATTTTGGTACGGAGCGCCGGCTAATCGAAAAAAGCGGCTGCAACTAGAATCAGAGCTTATCTACAAGTGGCGATCGCCTTTCAACAAAGAATGTTGGCAGTGGTGGGGACAACCCTTTGGCAAGTGATTCAGATGCCAGGAAAACTGCTGATGCACCCTAAGTCTTCCGGGAATCCCATCCGGCCAAGAGGTAATGTATGTCAAATATTCGGGAAATTGAAGAGAGTCCAGGCGACACTTGGGATGATTTGAGTTGGACAGATTTGAACGATGCCGAGCAAGCTTTATGGAAAACTTTAGGCTGGAATGAAGCAAGTTGGGAAGAAGAAACTGATGCTCCCGATTCTAATGATAAATATTGGCAGGACTTAACCCAAAATGAACGTACTGCCGCTGCACAACTCGGTTACGACCAAGCTTCTTGGGATGAGGATTGAATAGGTTCCCAATCGCCCGTTTAGGCAATAAAGCGTATCCCAGCCATTTTTCTGGGGACGAGCTACCAATTTGCCTGATGTTGCCAGGGAGGATCTTTTGGCATTCTGAGGAAAAGCATTGAGTAACTGCCATGACAACTCTATCAACTTTCTCGGATGAACTGGCGGATGCCATCGGACGCTCCACCGAGACGATCGTCGCTTTGCCATCAGGTCGCTTGACGCTCAGCGGGGTGTACTGGCGTCCGGGTATCGTTGTCACTACCATTGATGTAATGCGCTGCCGTGGAGAGATAACGCTGATGACCCCGGATGGGGAGGCAAAGCCGGTCAGCTTGGTAGGTGCAGATCCGGGAACGGATATTGCAGTGCTGCGCGTCGGTGCCACCGACAACCCAATGCCCGAGCTAGCAGATTTAGATGCACTGCGCCTGGGGCATTTGGTACTGGCTCTCGGACGCTCGAATGACGGCAACGTGCGAGCCAGCTCTGGCATTCTGGCATCGCTAGGCGGAGCGTGGCAAAGTTGGACTGGAGGGTATATCGATCGCCTAATTCGTCCAGATATCAAACCGTTTCCGGGATTTGCCGGGAGCCTATTGCTCGATACTCAAGGTCGGGCGCTGGGCATCAATACCACCCATTCGCGGGGTCGTTTTGCCGTTACCATTCCCGCGACGACGGTCGAGCGCGTAGTAGACCAAATGCTGCAAGGAGGACGAGTCACGCGAGGATACCTGGGTGTCGGATTGCAGCCGGTGGAATTGAACCCGCAGTTGAAACAGTCGCTCAACCTGGGCCAGGACATCGGCGTGCTAATTGTGAGCGTGGAAACGGACAGTCCAGCCGAACGGGGTGGGGTACTCATCGGTGATATTTTATTAACGCTGGAGGGTTCAGCAATTTCCAGCGTACAAGCCCTGCGAGCGCAGCTGAGCCCGGAGCGAGTGGGTCAACCCATTACGGCACGGACGATCCGGGGCGGACAGCTCATCGAACTGACCCTGACGGTCGGTGAACGCTAGTGTTTGGGAGGAAACTTCATTGATTCGCGTTCTCATCGCCGCTCGTTCGCCGATCGTGCAGGCAGGGTTGGAGGCAATGATCGCCCGCGAACCAACGCTCCAAGTAGTCGGACGGATTGCCGCTCTGGCAGCGCTGGAGTCATCGTTGTGCTCTGGACACCCCGACGCGATCGTACTGGAAGCGGCCCTGCTAACTGACACCAGTCTGGAAACGCTCGCGGTTCTTCAAGAGGAAGTGGCGATCGCCCTCTTGGTTGCGCCGACCGAATCTTATTCTGCGACAACGCTGCTGCCGTTGGGGGTTAAAGCCATTCTCCCCACCGACGTTACGGCCGAGGAACTGATTCTGACTGTGGAGGCGATCGCGGTAGGTTTGGTAGTTTTGCATCCCGATGTATCCGGTGCTCTGCTTCAGGAACTACCCTCATCAAGCGGGTCGGAGTTACCGGACGATCTTGTTGATACTCCCCTCACTCCCCGCGAACTAGAACTGCTGCAACTCTTAGCAACGGGGCTGGGGAACAAAGCGATCGCCCGAGGGATGAACATCTCCGAGCACACCGTCAAGTTCCACATCAGCTCAATTTTTTGCAAGCTCAACGCTTCCAGCCGCACGGAAGCGGTCATCCTGGGAATGCGCCTGGGATTAATTTTTATTTGAGAGTGCTGGCAGCGGTGGGGACAGCCGTTCGGTTCGTGAAACTGCTGGAATTTGGTACTCTAAAAGTTAGAAAACGTATCGGAACAATCAGCCATCTCCGAATCAAACATGGATAGATTTGAATTTCAGCTAGCAATGCTGCAAAAAGGAGCAGAGGAACTAGAGAAAAAAATAGCTAACTTCAGTACAATTTTGCAGCAGTTAAAAACTGCGGCAGTTACCATTTGGGTAGCGTTGATCGGTTGGGTGTTTGCCAGCAAAATAGATGCGTTGGTTCCGCTGGGATACGTTATAATTTTGGGTTTTTGGTTTTTAGAAGCTACCTACTGGAAGGTGCAATTTTATTATATGGAAAGAGCCAGTGCAGTCACCGAATTATTGAATGATAAAAGGGCCTTAGATGAAAGTTTTAATACCCGTTCTATACCGTTCGGTCTAGTTCACCCGCTCGGTTCTTTGAAAATATTTAAAATGCCTTCTTTAGGTCGAGCTATGTGCGCTCCATCAATCTATATTTTTTATACATTTTTGTTTGCTGTTAATTCGGTCGTTTGGTTGATAAGTCTTAAAACAGCTCTTTAAGTAGGCGAGTTCCGAACGTGCGATCGACCGAACAATATCTTCATCCCAACTAACTAGAAGTAGACGCATCTCCACCGACCTATGAAAAAGTACCTCAACCTCGCCACCGCCCTCATCGCATCACTCAAGCCCAAATCCAAAATACCCATAATCGACACTTACGGTGAATCCACGCTTAACCAAGACGAGCAGCAAGCTCTCATGGAATGGCTCTTTGCTAGTTTGATGAGCGCTGGGTACTTCGGCAAAGCTCACCTGATTTGGGATGATGGTAAAGACAGAGAGCGGGAGATTTTTACCGCATTGATACGGCACGAACCGATATTCCTGTACCGCCAAGGAGCGCGACCTACACCAATTGTTGAAGGATATTGCTGGCAATTGATTGGTGAACATCCGAGTTTGAGGGTGTATGAGTTGCAGGTGGAACTTGAAGGAGATTGAGGGCGATCGATATCGCGATCGACAAAGAAAGTTGCCAAGGTTGCCGTGACGTAACTAAACACCAAAACTCACCCAGCGTCATCACCACAGGCAGTTTCAGGAGTTTCGGGATGTCCAGAGCGATCGCCTCCAAGTCCGCTGTCCCAAGGCAGTAATCGGCTATACCACCTTTGTAGACTCTGGTTCATTGCCCAGTAGCATTGTCTCAAGCTGATAAAGAGGCGCGGTATGCTTGAGTAACTGTGAGGAAATTAGGGTGCTATTCTACTCTTACCTTCGCCACTCCCCAGTCCATAAGCAGCAGTTCCGGGAACTCCAACTTTTCTGGGAGTCAAACAAGTAGGGATTGCGGTATTGAGCTGTTGCTTCACCTGCATTAATCAGTGCTGATGAATTTGCTCTAATTGATTAAAAACTAAATAAACTTAAATTTATGAATAAAAACTTGTTTATATCCGTTATTATTTCCTCTTTTTTTATCGTTGCCCTTCCTGCTAAAGCAGTTGAAACTAGGTGTGGATGGTTGCTAGTTCCTACACCAGGTAATAGGTACTTAATTGACAAAGATGGTACTTGGACTATTGGAGCGCAAGGTGGATATCAAGCCAAAGGAATAGAAAACATTCCCAATGCTGATGACAAGGAAGTTGTGCGAACTAACGGCAATTATGGATATAACTGTACTTGTTTGAATGTTACAGTCAACAGCAATCTAAGGAGAATTCTGGAGATTCTAGGCGGTGAAGCATTGCCGCTGTCAACTTGCCGCGAAGACCCGAATTTGCCAAAAAGTCCTTAGTTTCAGCCGACACCAACTGTACAATCACAGTAAAGCTGAGGAACCACCGCAACCATGACCGAATCGATCGCCGACCAACTCCAACAAGCTTCCGAGGGCTTACTCTTCGGAAGCGAAACCGATGCTTCCTTCGAGGTCATTCATTGGCCGGCACAGGGAGAACTCACTCCGACGAAGCTGCTGCAACTTACCGAACATTCACCCGACATTCCAGTAGAAATAGTGAGTGTGGACGAGTTCTTTGATACCCCCACTGCTGAAGAAGATTGGCACGATGAAGATGAAGAGGAAACGGCGAAGCGCTTTCAGAACTTGGTCAGCATCCTAAAACAGAACCTCTCCCAGTTGCAGGTTTACCGAGTTGGCAGCATTGAGATTGATGTCTACATCGTCGGGGTGACGGACGGTGGCGAATTGGCGGGGCTGTCTACGAAAGTGGTAGAGACTTAGCAAGCTTTCCTTCCTTCAGTTAGCGTGTTTGCCAAAATCAAAGCCAATTTAGTTGGTTACACATATAAGCTGTAAGGATATAGCTAAAAACTTAAAACTTAAAATTGAAAAAATAAAGAAAGATTTTTTCCTTTTTCCTCTTTCCTTATCCAGCTCGTACCGCGATCATTTGGATGGACTTGATATTGCTTATCCAAGCTTAACTCCTGTCACTTTCTCACGAAAGGTTACAAGATCAACACTGACTCCACAATAATGCGCTAATTTCTCCCTTGCAGTCAAATTGCTTTGAGCGTGTTGAAGCAGCTTCATAGGAACCAGTGCAGCAGCCCCTACTCCATAAGCTTGAGTTTCCTGCGATTTCTTGCAGCTTCGCATGGCTGTTCTGTTCTTAAAAACAATAAGGCTGCTGGGTGTATGACCGAGGAAGACATGAGCGAGTTCCTCCATTAAAGTGGCTCGTTTTCTGGTTTCAGAGTGATTGGGATTGAGGACAACAATAGTTTTACCGTTAGGCAATGGAAGAGTACCCCCTGACCAACTGTCTGAGTCTTGGACGAGAAGCTGATCGAGGAGACCGGGAGCGAGTTCTAAAATGTCTAACGGTGAGACAACTCTCACTTCCATCGTCTGAGCTAGTTTATAAGGATTTAAAGCTGCCGTTGGTTCCAGACTCAGGCGACAGCGCAATTCTTGCCCGCGTCTCTCAATCCAGTCCAAGAAGTGTTTGCTCACAAATAGAAGCCCCTCTGACTGTTTATCTGGCGTTACATTGCTTTCTCTCCTAGTTGGACTTCTCATCGGCTTGGTGATGAGACACTGCACTAGAAGCTAGCTAACCACTATATATAGCATAACAGAGAATTTAAAGACCATATATAGTGGTAGACTAGCTTAATCACGTGGCTACTGAGTGAATTGCTCGTAGAGGATACGAAACATTTCAGCCAAAGCCTCAGCCGTTTTTGGAGAGAGGCGCTTATCTGCTCGAAGATGAACTTCCACCACCTCGGGCGTAGTTAATTCCGGCCCCTCTTCATTACCTTCTTGGTTTTGCTCCAGCAGTAGAAATCCAACAGACACCTCAAGCCAGTGCGCCAGCTTAGCCAGAGTATCTGCATCCGGCAGAGAGGATGAGGCACCCCGTTCTAACCTGGACAAAGTAGACGGGCTTAGCCCGCATTCCGAAGCTGCGGCTCTCAGCCCCAGTTTTTTTTCTCTCCTTTTTGCCTTAACTAGAGCGCTGATACGGGCTAAGGCTGATTCATAGGTCATTCTCAGCATCCTAAAGCTTCCGTAGTAAAAGTGTACCCCAACCTTGTTGCATCAGTAGCACAGTGTCAGAATTAACACAATTGCTGTCTGACTGTGCTAGCCTAGATACTGTGCCATTAATGACACGGTTCAAGACTTAAAACAGCACTCAGGAGGTTTTATGGAAAAAAGCGTCAGCGACAAACAAGATTTTTCTGACGAAATTATCGACGTTGAAGAATATGCCAAAGCTGGCAAGGAGCTTCCGCCCCAATGCCATGCTTACCGCATCCGAATTGACAAGCAAAAGTATGTTGTCACCCGCCCAGCCCTGACAGGTCGCGAACTGTTGGAACTAGCCGGGAAAAACCCGCCAGAGCAATATCGAATTGACCAAAAGCTCTGCGGTGGCAAAACGGTCAAAATTGGTTTAGATGAAAAAGCCGACTTTACAGCACCAGGCGTTGAACGCTTTATGACCTTACCCCTCGATCAAACGGAGGGTTAAACAGATGCGCCGACAATTTCGCCTCCCATCTGACGATGAGGAGTACCTAAATGCTTGCGGATTTTCTTGGGAAACTGTGAATGACAACCAAGTTCAGAGAGTTGTCATTCACAGTTTCCCCGTCCCACCTGGATACAACCATTGTGTTGTCGATCTCAATATTCACATTCAATCGGGGTATCCAGATGCACAAATAGACATGGCGTACTTTTACCCTCCCGTGGCTCGTAACGATGGGCGACCTATCAACAAGGTGCATATTACTGACAATTTTGATGGTAAGCAGTGGCAGGGATGGTCTCGACATCGGACACCAGCCAACCCTTGGCGTCCGGGGATTGATTGTATCGGGACGCACTTAGCACTTGTTGAGGAGTGGCTGAAAAAAGAACTAACTAAGAGCTAAATCATGAAAACATCTCTAAGTTTGACTGCGGCCCAAATGGAGCAACTAAAAGCGCATTTGTTCCCTGGTGACGGTCAAGAAGCAGTTGCTATCGCGCTTTGCGGTCGTGTTGCTGGAAATGGCACCCATCGCTTGTTAATCCACAAAATTGTGCCAGTCCCTTACGAATACTGTTCCCTTCGTACTCCTGACAGGGTTAGCTGGTCAACTGATATCCTGATACCGCTTCTTTGCGAAGCTGCCAAGCGTGACATGGGAATTGTCAAAATTCACGGACACCCTGAGAATTTTCCTCACCATTCTGACATTGATGACGAGGCTGACCGCCAGCTTTTCCCGTCCATATACGGCTGGATGGAAGACGACTGTCCTCACGCCAGTGCCATCATGCTGCCATCAGGACGTATCGTTGGTCGAACCGTTAGCCCTTCTGGGGAATTTGAACCTTTGTTCGCCGTTAAAGTTGTTGGTGATGATCTGTCATTTTGGTATGCCGCAGACAGCTCCGAACAGGTGCCGGAATTTGCGCGTCGAACTGCACAAGCTTTTGGTGAAGCTACTTTTGCACAGCTCAGAAGATTAAAAATTGCGGTTGTTGGATGTTCTGGTACCGGCTCGTGGGTAATCGAACAACTCGGACGATATGGAGTTGGTGCCTTGGTACTCGTTGACCCTGACCGAGTTGAGGAAAAAAACCTCAACCGCATTGCGGGTGCAACGATGCGAGATGCACAATGCCTTGCCCTTAAGGTTGATGTAGCCCGGCGCAACATCGAACGCATGGGGCTAGGGACTGAAGTCATAACTTTCCCAGAAAGCCTTTTCAATCCAAAAGTTGTCAAGGCGATCGCCGACTGCGATGTTGTCTTTGGCTGCATGGACAGCATCGACGGTCGGTGGCTGTTAAACCGTTTGGCTACATTTTACGTGCTTCCCTACTTCGATGTAGGCGTGAAGCTCGTTGCCGATGGTAAAGGGGGAATTGAGCAGATTTGCGGGGGCGTGCAATATCTCCAGCCGGGAAGATCGAGTCTTTGGGGTCGGGGAATGTTCTCTCTAGAGCAAGTGCGGGCTGCTGGTATGAAAAGGACAAATCCATTGCAGTACGAACAGCAGAAAAAGTTAAATTACATCGTCGGGCTGCCAGACGATAACCGTCCTGCCGTCATCAGCGTCAATATGAACTGTGCATCGTTGGCGGTACTGGAATTGCTGGCGCGATTGCATCCTTACAGAGATGAGCCGAATTCTGAGTATGCGTCTTATACGATCAGCTTCAGCCAAGCTCGACTTTGCTCAGACCGAGAGCAAGAACCTTGCCCCAGTTTGGTTAAGAACGTGGGGAGGGGTAACATTATGCCGCTGCTCGACAATCCCGAATTGAGCGAAGTAGAGGTTGGAGTATGAAGCGGTTCTGGTACTTTTTGCGAACGCTCAAGCGGCGGCTGTTCGGGCAACCGATTCCAAAAAGAACCATTATGGTTCAGGAATTGCCCGACCGTTTGCACCCAAACTGCGTCTATGTAGCGGGGGAAGGGAATTATCTTTGGTATGCGGCCATGCTTTGCCCTTGTGGTTGTTCTGCAACGCTGCACATGAGTTTGATGCCAGAAGGTCGGCCTATGTGGCATTTGAAAGAACATAATGACGGTACTATTACACTTCACCCTTCAGTCTGGCGAAAAAAGGAGTGCCAGAGCCATTTCTTTTTGCGTCGCGGATTGATTGAATGGTGCAATTATCGCTAAGAATTGCCTTAAAAGATAGCTCACCTCAGATGTATTTCTTACACCTACCTGTTGAGTTCGCGATTTTCTAAATCTGTATTAAATTGGGCAATTAAAAAAAACTAGACGATACTTGAGAAAGCTTACGCTTTCCCCTTACAACATAAGTAGCCAAACAATTATGCACTCAGATAATCAAACATTTGTTACAGCAATTCACTCTAAGAAAAAGCTAAAACTTACATTTTTCAGCAAACAGGATAGAGGACAGCTAATTAGAAGGTGCGCTCCGATGGACTTTGGACCAAGCCGTCGCACTAAAGACAATTTAGATCGCTACCATTTTTGGGATTATGAAAGCGACACGCGAAACCATGTACTTAGCTTACTTCCAGAGCAGATTATTCAGATGCAATCTACCGAAGAGTCTTTTGACCCTATCGAATTTATTACATGGGATGTAAAGCAATCGCCCTGGTTTCTACAGCGTAATTGGGGAGTGCTTAGCTGAGACACTTTGACCGCTAAAAAATTTAATAAGCATTCGTTTATCGAGCAATCCTTATTGGCTGTCCACTTTGCTCTCAATGACTTGCTGAACCTGTGGCGGCACATTAGACAAGAAATTCAGCCCCGTCTCCCGCTCAACTCTTGCCACGGAAACTCGAAAGCTTTTCCATCCTTGGCCTTTGACGCTGGCATCGTTGGGCATCATCACGGTGATCGTCCTGGTGTTTGCGTCAATTCCCTGCATCCCCAATCCTTGTCTATCCAGCACCACGATAACTTTCCAATTCTTTGCGGGTACTGCAATCTTCTCCTTTCTGCCAATGCTGCCTTTCCTTCCCACGGGCCCCGCTACGATGTAAAGTTCCTTCCCTTGCTGCACCAATTCTCGACAATACTCTTCCAAATCACCCCACAAACCTCGGTTGAGTTCTGGCACTTGAGGCATCATATTGGTCATCAAAAAAGTAGCGCTGTTATCGGCTTCGTTGCGGGTGCGATCGGCACTGGGGGCAATATGTCCCCTGTCGTAACCGCTTCCGGTGTAATCGTTGGGGCGGACTTTGTACCAAGCATCCGGCAGGGCATCATCGGGACGGAAATTGTCTTGGCGATCGGCTGCTCCAATCCAAGAGCGATTCAGTTGCCACGAAACCCAGTTAGCGGTGTGAGTTTTGCTGTTGTAGCTCATCACGTACTGCGGTTTCACCATCAGGTAATTGTCAATGTTGGCAACACTGGGAGCTGCATTGCTGGGATTGCCCAGCAGCAAGTTGCGGTTGTTGGTTGCCGAAGTGATCTGTGGCTGCGTTATGGGTTTCTGCACTATTGGTTTAGGAGAAACTCGCGGCAGTGAAGATGGCGGGGGTGATGTCAGATTGCAGCCAGCCATCATCCCCAAAATCAGAGCGATGGCCCCCAACTGCCATATTTTCTTCATGCTGCACCGCTCCCTTACGAGTCCAGTGCCAGCTTACCAACATATGCACCCAACAGTACACGAACTCAAGGAATGCAGCGATTGACGGAAAAGGTAACTGCTGCAAATAAGAGAAGAAACTCGTAACATTTAAATGTTCAAACATTTAAATGTTTGAACATTTAAATGTTTTTGTTGGCATTGAGTTGCTGGAGGTATTGAGCGACGGACTTTTCAACCAGCTCGCTGATTTCTTCGCCTGACTGTGCGGCAGCAGATTTGAGGTCGCGGTGCAGTTGTTTGGGCAGGTAAACAGTAGCCCTGACAAAGTTTGGGTCTTTGCTTTTGGGTAACGCCGGAGCGGGTGCAGGGGCGATATCTGGTTCACCGGGTTGGAGTTTTTTCGCCTTCAGTAAATCATCAAAGCGGCTCATGGGAGTATCTCCTTGCCGACAGCGGCATAACAACCCCAAGCAGCTTTGGCGTAGGCATCTTTGACAGCACTTACGGGAACCCCGGCGAGCGCTGCTTTTTGAAATACTGCTAGCCGCCTGACCTCAGCTTTGAATATCGGCAACTGAGCTTTCTCGATCGTTCTGCGAGACTCCATCCCGACTTTGCTAGGAGCAGGTGGGATGAGGGTGAGCAAAATGCGGTAATTCGATTTTAGGGAATGCAGAGCTTCCACCATTTGCACCATCGCGGTGAGGGCCATTGCATCGGGAGAACTCGGCAAAATCAACAAGTCACAACCTTCAGCTACAGTTTTGAGTTCATCGGGGTCTGGTCGGGCAGGCGTGTCTATTACGATGTGCTCGTAATCTCTGGCAAAGCGAACTCCTTGCTTTTCATCCACCACTTTGAACGGGAGGGAACCCCGCGCAGCCCAATCCAAAGCACTGCGGTTAAGGTCGCCGTCTACCAAAAGCGTGGGCGCTTTGGTTTGCAGATAAGCTGCTAAGTGCAGCGCTGTAGTTGTCTTGCCGACTCCGCCCTTGAATGAGGCGATTGTCACGATCATAGGTTTATCGATACGTTGATTAACTCAACTTTAACCCTTAATCATCTAAATGTCTAGATGCTTGAATGTTTGAATGTTTGAAGTTTTCCTGTATCTTGCCAGTTATAGAGCGGGTTGCCTCGGTTAATTAACGATAACAAAGTAGCGCTCGGTTGCAGAGGATTGGAGGAGGTGGAGCTTCCCAAAAATTAAGCAGTTGCCCCGCTGCAATAGTGTGCCTATGTCCCTCATTCGCTCAAATGGTGTGATACTGTTGGGGGCGACATCACCTGTGATTTAATCATCTAAACATCTAGATGTCTGGTTGAATAATTCACTGAGGAAATTATTCGACTACTAGATGTATCGAACTGCAAAAAGCAGAGGTCACTACGAAGTTGTTTCGCTCGGTAGATGATCGCTCATAGCTCCCATGAACAAGGGAGCGCACGCCTACTGCTTCGAGTTACTGTTGAATAGAGAGAAAGCAACGAGGTCCCGATGACACCCAGTCACAGAACCAATACAAATTCAACCACTCCCCCACGAGTGGGGATGCTTGCCACAGTCCGCAACCGTCGCGCTTTGGTCGCCTCAGTTGAGTCATTCGATGGTACTCTGGAAGGCCGACTACACCTCGTTCGCTTAGAATACACTGATTCGGATGGTATCCCAGAAGATACCCTCATCTGGGAACGGGAACCCAATGCCACCCTCCTAGAACCAACCGCCCTCCCTCAAGTCGCGACTGATCCCCCCATGCCTGAAGCCGACTTTGATGCCCTACAACGGGCCACTCGCTGGACGGCACTCTCTCCTTTCCTGAACCCCGATCGCTCCGCTCCACTGCCCCACTCCCCCATCGCTTCGCCTTTTTTTGGAGCCGTACAGGTGGAAGACTTTCAGTTAGTCCCCCTGCTCAAAGCTTTGCGGATGCCCCGAATTTCCCTGTTACTCGCCGATGACGTTGGGTTGGGCAAAACCATTGAGGCGGGGTTAATCCTGACGGAACTCCTGCTGCGCCGGCGAATTCGGCGCGTGCTGATTCTCTGTCCCGCTGCCCTCCGCAAGCAGTGGCAGCAGGAGATGAAAGCCAAATTTTCCCTCACCTTTGACGTCATCGATCGCGCCGAAACTCACGCCCTGCAAAAGCGCCTCGGACTCGATGCCAACCCCTGGCGGACTTATCCCCGTATCGTCACCTCTTACCATTACCTGCGCCAACCCGATGTCTTAGAGCAATTCCGAGCCGCTTGCAGCCAGCCAAATAGCTCAGCGCAACTGCCCTGGGATTTATTGATTGTGGATGAAGCCCACAATTTGATGCCGTCAAACTTTGGCGAAGACAGCGACTTGTCAAAAATGTTGCGCTCTATTTCGCCTTGGTTTGAACACAAGTTATTTCTGACGGCAACGCCCCACAACGGTCACACCCGCTGTTTTTCTGGATTGCTCGAACAGCTCGATCCCGTCAGATTTACGCAAACCAGCGAGTTTACAGACGCACTCAAACAGCGAATTTCAGAAGTGGTCGTGCGCCGGCTCAAGCGAGAACTCAACCAGCTCGACGAGCAAGCCGGCCGCGCGCCTCGGTTTGGCGATCGCATCCCCGAACCGATTCCCCTCTATTTTGGAGCCAAAGAAAAACGACTCTCCGCCGCTTTTGGGGAATTTCGCGCGGCTGTCAAGTCGGCAATTGCCAGTGCCAAAAAAACCGACCAGTTAGCCGGGTCGTTTGCCGTGGAGGTGCTGAACAAACGCCTGCTGTCTTGCCCTTATACCTTGGCGAACTCTTGGTATCGCTTTAAAGAAGGAATCGAGCGAGACGAATTAGCAGAACTGGCAGAAGTTCAAGCTGCAAAACGAGCGACTTTGGAAGATTTGGATGATGATCGCGAAACGGAAGGTCGCTTGCAACACGCCGCTAAAACTACAGGGGCTTGGCTAAAACCTCTAGTTCCTCACCTGAGTGAAGAAATTGCCAAGGTTGACAGGGCTTTGGAACAATTAAATTTAGTTCCCCCGACTCCCGACTCCCAACTCCCAACTCCCTCAGAAGATGAGCGGTGGGAACGCCTACTGAAAGTTATCAAGCAGTATCTTCGCAACGGCAGCGAGTGGGTTAAGAGCGATCGCCTGGTTATTTTTACTGAATATAAAACCACGCTAGACTATCTGGAACGCCGCCTCAAGGAAACTTTCAAAAAAGACCCCCAAGCCATTCGCGTCTTGTATGGTGGTTTGCCGGACAAAGACCGGGAGGAGATTAAGCAAGCCTTTAATGACCCTGACGACCCCGTTCGCGTTTTGGTCGCGACTGATGCGGCATCAGAAGGGTTGAACTTACAAGAAACGGCCCATCTTATTTTGCATTACGATATTCCTTGGAACCCGGCCCGTCTCGACCAGAGAAATGGACGTTTAGATCGGCACGGTCAGGCGCGGGATGTAATTGTTTTTCACTTTACCAGTGAAGATGATGCTGACTTGAAATTTTTAGCACACGTTGTTAGTAAAGTCAATACTATTCGAGAAGAATTAGGCTCGATGGGGGAAGTGTTCGATGCTGCATTTCAGCGCCGATTTGTCGATTTAGAAGACACTCATTCCATCATCCGAGGATTGGATGAAGCGGTAGCAAAACGGCGCGATCGCGTCCAGATTCCGCGACAGTCTCCTGTAGAAAATGAGCGCGACTGCGCTATCGCTCTCAAAGAATTTGAACGAGAAATTGACCTCACCTCAGAAACGCTCAAAAGTACCTTAGAAATTGCTTTGGGATTGGGGATTGGATTGCCAAGGTTTGAAGGGCCAGACGAACAAGGAAAACTGCGATTGCGAATTCCGATTCCCCCAAAATGGGAACCTTTGATTGACGATTATTTGCGGGTGGAAACGGATAGCGGTCAGCGAGGCGCGCTGCCAGCCCTCGTTTTTGACCCGCAACATTTTATCCAAAATCGCAGCGGTCGCCCCGTATTTCGCCCTGCCAAAGATACGGTATTGTTGCACTTGGGACACCCCCTCTTTCACCAAGCACTGGCGATGTTTGCGCGGGCGAGATTTCCCGGCAGCGTTGAAAATCAAGTGGCGAGTCGGTGGACGGTGCGTTATGGGAAAATTCCAGCGGGGGCAGATGCTTTGCTGCTGCTAACTGTGGAAGAATTGGCAGTCAGTGAACTGCGGGAACCTTTCCACCATTGGGTGCGAACGGTGCGATTTCTCGTGAAAAATGGAGAGTTGGGCGAACCGCTGGCACACGTTCCCGCCTCGGACGATCGCCCCCGATCTCGTCCAGTCAGCGAAGCGGATATTCAGCGATCGCGCGATTTGTGGGACGAGATTTCCTTTGACGTGAGGGACATTTCTAGGCAACTGGAGAAGGAGTTAACTGAACGCCTGCAAGCTCAACTAAAGGTAAACAAGGAAACTGCCCTCAAGGAAGAAAAGGAACGGTTTAAGTCTCGCTTGTCTGAAGTGGAACGGGCGATGAAAGAGACGTCGCTACAGAAAATCGAGAAAGAGCGGGATAAACTATTGGAAGATATGCAGCAATTGTCTTTATTCCCTGAAGATACTCGCTCGAAAGAAGAACGCCTGCGCGACTTAGAAGATGAACTGAAAAGGCGACGCAGCCACTATCAGGAATTGCTGGATTTTCTGAAAATAGAGCAAACCCGCGTGATGGAAGGAATTTTGCCCAAACGCTATACTTTGCGAGGCACTGCCCGAGTTTTCCCCGTTACAGTTGAAATTCGCCTGCCGGAGGTGGCAAAATGATGGCAAATTCCCTACAAACTGTAGACCGTTATTCCTGGTGGGCTTCTTTAAAACACGGGGGGCTGTTGGTTGCGCCGTCGAAGCTGGCAGAGTTCTTTCCTGACGAGATTTCGCCCTTGCCGCGTCACGTTGAAGATCGGTTGCGGCGAGACGTGAATCGAGTTCGCAGCGGCGACGAAGGGGCGATCGCCTCTTTGCTTGATACTGTTTTAGAAGACCTGCTGCAACTATCGAAAGACTGGTGGATTAAAGGCAGTGCGGTCGATAGAAGCTGGACGCAACAAGCGATTACTAAAGAATCGATTAAACCGCGTCGCGTCTGGTTAGATCCGCAGGGGGGAATTCTGCCTGTTTTTGTGGCAGATGCAGAAAGCAGAGTGGTGGCGCGGTTGGGAATTGGCAAAGGACGGCGTGCCGTTTCCCGCGCGATCGAATGGTTGCGAAAAGCCAATCAAAAAATAGCTTTATTAACGAATGGCCGCCAGTGGCGGTTAATTCACGCCGGGACGGATTACGATGCTTGGTGCGAGTGGGATATTGACCTGTGGTTTGAAGAGGGGCAGCCGGGGTTGCAGGTAGCGGCGCTGCGCTTGTTGTTGGGACACAGTTCGCTGCACCCGGAAAAAGTAGAGGCCCCCAGTCGGCTGATTGCCGCGATCGCCGCTTCTCGTCAAGGTCAAGCCGAACTGTCTGGCGTTCTGGGAGAACGGGTTAGATTGGCAGTTGAGCTGTTGATTCGGGAGTCGGGGCTCGGCAGTCGCGAGTTGGGAGTCGGGAATCGCGATATTTATATAGCTGCCACCCGCATTATCATGCGCTGCGTGGTGATTCTGTTTGCGGAGGCGCGGGACTTGCTGCCTCGAAACAACCCGATTTATCATGGTTCCTACGGCATTCAAGGATTGCGCGAACAACTTGATCGCCTCGCTGGGGGACGGGCAACGGAACGGTTGCGAAATGGCTTCAGCGCTTGGCCCCGGTTGCTGGCGTTGTTCCAGTTGGTTTATCAGGGGTGTTCTCACGAAGCGCTGCCGGTGCCGCGATATGGGGGAGGGCTCTTCACACCAGGCAACCCGGACGCGAAAGACGCGATATTGCGATCGCTCTCGGCATTCGAGCACCCGGAAAACGCGCCTTCGGATGCAGTGATTTATCGCATTTTAGAATTGCTGTGCCGCAGCAAGGTGAAAGTGCGTCAGGGGCGCAGCACTACTTGGGTGGAAGCGCCGGTGGATTTTTCCGATCTGTCCTCGGAGTATATCGGCATTCTATACGAGGGGCTGCTGGACTTCGAGTTGCGTCGCGCTGGTGAAGATGACCCGATGATATTCCTCAATTTGGGCGACGAACCCGTTCTCCCTCTAGCGCGTCTGGAAGGGATGGATAATGCAGCTTTATCGAATTTGGTAGAGAAGCTGAAGAAAAAGTCAAAACTGGCGGCGGGGGAAGATTCCGAAGCGGAGGAAGAGGAGACTGAGGAAGTTGAAGAGGAAGCTGAGGAAGAGATAGAAGAGGACGCTGCCTTAGAAGCTGACATCGAGGAACTGGAAGCAGATCTCGATAAAGTTCAGCAGTTGAGAGAACGTACCCATCAGTGGGCGATGCGGGCGGTGGAAGCGGGTAAGCTGGTGGCTAAACCCAGAGGTAAAAAAGCGGAAGCTTTGACACGGTATCAGCAGGAAGTCAGCAAAGCAGGCGATCGCCTGATTGCGCGAATCGTGTTGCCGGGTGAGTGGTTTCTGGTGCGGTGGGGAGGGACGCGCAAGGGTTCCGGGACATTCTACACTCGCCCTCAATTGGCAATTCCTACCACGCGGCGCACGCTGCAACCGCTGGCCTATCAGGGGGAGTTGCCCAAGTTGCCAGAAGAAATTTTAGCGCTGAAAGTCTGCGATCCGGCGATGGGTTCGGGGTCGTTTCCCGTAGCGGCGCTCAGGTTTTTGACTGATGCCCTGTATGAAAGTTTGCACTATCACAACCGCATTGAAGCGCACGGGGATAAAAGTTTGTGCCGTTTGGCAGATGGAGAGGGGACAAACTCGCTGCTGGAAGAGACGCTGCCGGTTTTGCCGGATGCCGATGATTTTGAGGAACGGTTGAAAGCGCGACTCAAGCGGTATATTGTGGAGCGGTGCATTTATGGGGTGGATATTGACCCCTTGGCGGTAGAGTTGGCGCGTCTGTCCCTGTGGGTGGAAACGATGGACAGGACGCTGCCGTTTAGCTTTCTCGACCACAAACTCAAGTGTGGGAACTCGCTAGTGGGTTGCTGGTTTGACCGCTTTCAGGATTATCCGGCAATGGCGTGGGAACGGAAAGGGGGAGACGAAAATCACGAGAAATTTATTTACCATTTTCGCGAGTTTGTGGTCACCCAGGGAAAAAAACAAGGAGAATTCCGCCAAAAGGGAGATAAGTGGAATCAGGCAATTAAAGACATTAAAAATAGCGTGGTCAAAAAAGAGTTGAAAACGTTATTAGAGTCACTAATGCCCGGAAAACCGCGTTTGCCGTATAGTAATTTTAAATTGCCTGCTCAACCGACAGAAATTCACGATGAAGCGCAGCAAATTTTTCAGGATTTGCACGGGTTGCCTATTGACTATTCCTCGGAAGAGCAAAAAGAAAATCGTTATCAAAAGCAATTTCGCGAAAGTGAAGCGATTCAGTTATTGAAGTTTGCCTTTGATAGTTGGTGTGCAGTGTGGTTTTGGCCTGGAGAAGAGATTGAGATTGCCCCAACACCTGCGCGCTTTTTCAATCCCCCACCGGAAACGGCGGCAATTATTGAGCAGCTAGCCCAGAAATATCAGTTTTTCCACTGGGAGTTAGAGTTTCCTGACGTATTCGCCAGTGCTAATGCGGGATTTGATGGGATTATTGGCAATCCGCCTTGGGAAATTCAAAAACCAAATTCAATGGAGTTTTTCTCTAATGTTGACCCGCTTTATCGCACCTATGGGAAGCAGGAAGCGTTAAACAAGCAACTGGAGTATTTTAAAAATGACGCAGCGGTTGAGCGCGATTGGTTGGCGTATTGCGATCGCTTGAAAGCGCTGTCAAATTGGAATAAATACGCTGCCTTTCCCTTTGGGGATGAAGCAGACGGGGGCGAAAAATTCAGTTTGTCTAGGTCCAAGGAGGAAAATCAAAATTTGCACGAAGTCTGGCGCAGGGAGCGCCGGAAACGTCAGGGTTATGCCGAACCGCGCCACCCGTTCCAGCATCAAGGCTCAGCGGATATTAATACTTATAAAATGTTCTCGGAACTCGGCTATGCTTTACTGCGGGATGGCGGACGCTTCAGCTTAATTATTCCCTCTGGGATATACAGCGACAAGGGTACGGGAAGTTTGCGGGCTCTGTTTTTGAACCGATGCCAGTGGACGCATCTTTATGCTTTCCAGAATGAGCGATTCGTCTTCAGTGATATCGACCACCGCAACAAGATGGTTGTTTTTACTGTTATCAAAGGAGGCAGTACCTCTGCGATTTTAACTCGTTTTCGTCTGGGGCCAGGAGATTCCCCGGAAGCACACGAGCTAGAAACGGATATTCTGGATTCTAAGCGCTACCTATCCGTACCGGCAAAGCAAATAGCGAAGTTTAGCCCGAAAACGGGGGCGTTACTAGAAGTCCGAACAGATCGAGACTTGGCCATTTTAGAGAAAATGTATGCCAACAGCGTTTTACTGGGGGATGACAGCCCGCAAGGTTGGGGCATTCAGTACGCCACAGAGTTTCACATGACCAATGACTCGAAGTTATTCCCGCCTCGCCCCCAGTGGGAAGCAAAGGGTTATCGTCCTGACGAGTACGGTCACTGGTTAAAGGGAAATTGGCAACCTTATGAGGCGGCGCGTTCTATTTTGCAACGTCCAGAAGGGCTGATTTTATCTGCTGATGACAGTAGCGCACTTCATATTGATGAGGTTGAAGATGTAGCGCTGCCTTTGTATGAAGGGCGGATGATTAATCACTTTGATTTTAGTTTGAAAGGTTGGGTAAGGGGTAAAGGTAGAACTGCTGTATGGCGAGATATCCCTTGGGAGAAAAAAGTTATTGAACCTCAGTTTTTGATGGGCAAAGAAACTTTTTATTCCTCTCCTAATGGCTATCTTCATCCAAAAATTGCTTTTATGAGTATCAGCGCCTCAACCAACACGCGCACAACTATCTCAACCTATCTCAATTTGGTTCCCGCAGGTAATAGTATATCGTTTTATCAAACCGTTATTCCTTCTAGCATTGACTGCCAAATACTTTCTAGCATTTTAAGTAGCTTCATGTTTGATTATCCTATCCGCTTACGGTTGGGGGGATTAAATATGAATCAATTTGTGATGGCTGAAGCTTTTTTGCCTAAAAAAGATAAAGTAGCGAAAATCAAGGAGATAATACTCAGATTCATTAGCAGTGTAGCCATTCCCCATCAATTTTTTGCTACTGATTGGCGAAAATTACGAGCAATTCTTTCAACTCAGCAAAACTGGTATCAACTTTGGGCAATTACCCCCTACGAACGCCTGCGCCTGCGCTGCATCCTTGATGCCACCGTTGCCGAACTCTACGGATTAGAAATCGATGACTTTGCCTGGATATTGCGAGGCTGCGACTATCCTACTGCCCAAGTCTGCGATAAAAAATTTGCCCGCACCCTCGAACCGAAAGGTTTTTGGCGCGTGGACAAAGAAAAAGACCCGGAACTGCGCCACCCCGTTTTATCCCTTGTCGCCTTCCACGAACTCAAACGCCTTGGACTGGAAACTTTCCTCAACCTCAATGACGGCGAGGGGTGGATGCTACCCGAAACCTTGAGGTTAGCCGATTATGACTTAGGACATGATAACCGCGCCAAGGAACCGCAACCCGTCGCCGCCAGATTGGGCGATCGCTTTTTACCTTGGCAATTAGAAGGTACAGTCGAGGAATCGTGGCAAGAGTGCGATCGTCACGCCCAGAACCTGAAGCGACTGCTAGGGGATAAACCTATAGCAACCGAAACAGAACCAGTAAGTGCGATCGGCGAATCTGGGATACAACTAGACTTTTTCAATTTGCTAGAATCACAGGACTCTTAAAGGTAAAGAATTATGACAGTAAGTGCGACTCAATATCGAGCTAAGAGCGAAGTAAAATGCTTAGATAACCACCCTAATCTGAAAAACACTTTTCTTCCTTTTAAGCGATTTTGTGCTCTAATTATCAAAGATTTGGTAAAGATATAATGCTGCTTTGTATATTCGAGCTGCCAAGGCGGGTGGGCGATCCGCTAGTCAGAATGCTTGTCAAGTGAGTCCAACTATCCCTGAGCGATTTGTAAAAATATTTACCTGAGCGACCTCATTCTTTATTGCACACAACTTAAATATTTGGAGAGTGCCCATGAGCCTTTTTTTCTTTAACCAATCTAAGAACACCTCATTATCAATGACTTTAAAGGAGTTAATTGAAAAAATATCTAAAGATTATCCAGACGATAAATGGATATTTTACGCTATGACTTGTTATTTTAAGCCCGATATAGCCAAAAATGTGACAACATTTCTACGTCAAACATTGAAAAATTTATCAGGCGTTCATATACTTATCGATCGTGAAGAATGGATTAGAAATTTTATAGATATCGATATGTTTGTGAAAGATATATGCGAGCGAACGGGCTTACCAAAAGACAAGATTTCCTTGACTCCAATTAAAGCCTCCACTTTATTTCATGCTAAATCTTACGCACTTATTAGCGAAGAAAAAATTAATGATATTCATCAAGGATTCGCGATAATTACTTCAGGCAATTTTACTCAGTCTGGCTTCTCTAGAAATCTTGAAATCGGGCAAATTACTACCGCTAAAGATTCTCCCTACTTTTTAGAAGAATTCATCAAAATTTTTAGAGAAGCGAAAACAAATCACGGCATTACAAATTTATCAGAAGATAAAGAACTGCTGTTTGCTAGTAAACTATTATCTTTAGGAGTATTTTATCACCAATGGGATCAATCCCATCAAACAGATTTAATGTTTCGTTTAACACTTTCTGAAACAGAAATCCAAAGACGCAAAAAATTGGCAGATCGTACAGAATATAACAATTGGAGCGTAAAACAAAGTGGTATTCTTTCGGACGATCCAATCAATATAAAATCTTTTTTTGAAGATTACCCAAAACCTATTCCTGATGGTTTTTTGCGATCTTTTAGTATAGAAACTTTATTGGGTAAATGGGTTCCCCTGAATATTAGCAATCTAATTGAAAAAGAATTAGATATTTTTGTAAATTTTTACTGTAAAATTCTAAAAAATTTTATAGAAGAGAAGCTGCAAAATCATTTGAGAATCATAGAACACGAAATCCGACGCCTACAAGAACTTAATATTATAAAAAGTTTAAAGGAAAATGAAGTTCAAGAAAAAATTCGAGAGTGGGAAAAAAAAGTAAAAAGAGTAACTGAAAACTCTAATCTTTTAAGACTTTTAATCTGGGATTACGAAAAAGTTAATATATCTATCTCAAATCTTGATATGACGTTTATAACCGTTTTTGCTGATAAAATTCAAAGTTTCTACCCCAAACAATTAGATTATTTAGATAATAATGAAAATTTAGACAAGCGAAACAAACAATCAAAAGCTCGGATAGGAGTTGGTAAAATTATCTCCAAGCTTAACTGGGAGGAATCTGAGACAATCAATGATGAATTATTTCAAGAAAAAATTGATTCGGCACAAGAAAAATTAGACAATAATAAGCTTGGAGATTTAGAAACTCTTATTAAGCAACAAAAATCAGAAAACAATACTTCTAAAAAAACGAAAACAAATCAAATTGTTTTTCTTGAAAGTCCAGAATCAGAATCAGACAAAGATGCAGAAAAAGATGCAGAAAAATCCCAAAATTTTGTAGCAATATTGAACAGTAACACAATAGTTAAAGGCATTTTTGTAAAATGGGAACAAAAAGAAAAAGGTTTTTATTATATAGAACAAGAAGGAGGTGAAGAATATTTTTTAAAAAAAGACGAGTTAAGAACATTTAAATGCAAAAAAATAAGTAAATAGATATACAAGTAATTATGCTCAACCCCATCTCCTACACCGAGAAAATTGTCAGCGACTTTCTCAAATATCAACTTACCGCGTATCCCTTTGCCGACACCAACCTCTACGCCCAGATGCGCCAACTCCTCAACTTAGAGGAAACCAGGCGCACTCCCCTTTTTAAAGGGCCATATATCAGCCTCAGCCGCATCTTTCGCAAAGGTGCCAGTCTTGCTGACTTAATTTCCGAAGGCATCTTACACCCGTACCTCCGCCAAATTGCCCCTCACCCCAACGTCTACGGACATCAAGAAACAGCCATCCGAGCGATCGCCGATAGCAAAACCACCTTAGTTTCCACCGGCACCGGTTCCGGCAAAACCGAATGCTTCCTCTATCCCATTATTAGCCACTGCTTAGAACTACGAGACGAAGAAGCACCAGGGGGAATCGTCGCCGTCATTGTTTACCCCATGAACGCCCTCGCCGAAGATCAACTCGGACGCTTGCGGGAATTACTCGCCGGAAGCGGCGTTACATTTGGAATGTACGTCGGCAAAACCCCAGAGAAAACAGCAGACGCCCCCGGCAAACGCCTCAAACAAGGCTCCTCGCACCTCGACTACCGCAAAGAAGCCGAAAAAGCCCAAAAAGAAAAACAATCCTACGCCGTCTATCCCCCAGAAGAACGAGTCTCCCGCGAGGAAATGCGGAAATCTCCACCCCGCATCCTTCTCACCAACGTCAAGCAATTAGAACTGCTGCTTACCCGCCAGCGGGATGTCAAATTATTTAATAACGCCCTATTAGAATATCTGGTATTTGACGAAGCCCACACCTTCACCGGGGCTGCTGGTGCCGAAACCGCTTGCTTAATTCGCCGATTGCGGACATTTTGCGGCAAAAGCGCCACTGAAACCACCTGTATTGCCACCTCCGCCACCATAGCCGACGCCCAACTGGGTAAAGAAGCAGGGCGAGACTTCGCAGCGCGGTTTTTCGGGGTTCGGAAAGATGGCGTCGCGATCGTCGGTGAAGAATACGAACCCGACATCTGGGAGACTTCGCGGCAAATTCCCCTACCCCTGGCTGGCAACCCAGCCGTTCACCTGAAAAACGTCCTCGAAGCGGTAGAAGCCGGTGAACAGGCGGGCATTCTAGTCAAAGCCGTTTTCCAAGGAATGACGGGAACTTCCCTCGATGCCACAAACTGGCAAGAAAGTCTCTACCACCACCTAGCCAGCAACGAACTGGTATTCCAACTTGCCGAAGCTTTAAGAAATCCGCGCTTGCTTTCAGAATTGATTGCTGACTTGGAACGGCGAGTCAGACGCCCCGTACCGGAAACCGAAGTTCTAGCCTGGTTGGCATTGGGTGCCACTTCTCGCAAAAACAGCCGCCCCCTGCTGCGCCCCGTCATCCACGGCTTCATCCGGGGTGTCGGCGGTGCTGTCGTCACTTTTCCGTCAAGTTCGGGAGTCGGGAGTCGGGAGCAAGAACGCCCGCGATTGTGGTTATCTGCCGAAGATGCAGCCGGAGAAAACGGCGACGGCTTATTTCGACTTCCTGTAACCACCTGCACCACCTGCGGACAGCACTATTTCATCCATCAGGTTGCCGACTTCAAATTCTTTGACAAAGACAAATTGCCACAAGGCGGTCAATTAGTTGAAAATCAAATTGTCTGGAAACCTTTAAGCACCGAACAGGGAGGAACTCGCGTCATCCTCCTCGATCGCCTCGTCAACGACGATTTCGATGAAGAATCGGCAGATGATAGTCGGGAGTCGGGAGTTGGGAGTCGGGAGTCGGGAGGCGGGAGTCGGGAGTCAGTTCGTGGGAATCAACTTTATCCCAATTCAACGGTTCCAATTTACTTGTGCCGGTACTGCGGCACCCTCCATTCAACCGGCCAAGATTCAAAATCTAACATTCTCAAGCGCTGCGGCGGGTGCGATCGCCCTAGCAACCTTGTCACCCTTCTCGCCGTCCGCCAGAAATCGAAACACCCCGGAAAACTCGCATCTTGCGTCACTTGTCAAGCCTTGGGGCGTAGCAGTGTCGGCGGTTTCCGCGAACCCACCCGCGATGTCCGCGCCGTCACGGTGTCTGACGTTCATGTTTTGGCGCAAAATATGATTCACCACGCCGAACGCCGTCGCTTGCTCGTCTTTGCCGACAACCGACAAGATGCTGCATTTCAAGCCGGGTGGATGCAAGACCACGCTCGTCGCTACCGCCTGCGAAGTCTCATGTACAATCGCATCCAGCAAGGTGCTGTCTCGATTGGCGACTTAACCGCCTACCTGGACGATCTCCTAGACGCCGACGACGAACTCAGTCGTACCCTCGTCCCCGAAGTCTGGCGCGTTCACCGCAAAGAAGCTGAAGGCGTCAGACACAGCGAAGAACGCAAGCGATTTTTGCGAATTCAGGTACTCCGAGAAGTCGCCACCGGCGTCAAGCAGCGCATCGGTTTGGAACCCTGGGGGCGGATGCAAATTGAATATGCCGGACTTGTCCCTACCTTGCCATTTATTCTCAAATGGGCGGTACAGTTGAGAATTGCCCCAGAAGAATTAGTCAGCGGGATTGCTTCCCTGCTAGATGTCACGCGGCGGGGGGCAGTGTTGTGCGATCGCGAAGGGCGGATTTTTTCCCGGTTCTGGCAAGAAGGCGACTTCGAGATCCAGCGCGGCTATCTCCCCCTATTGCAAGGCGTCCCCAAAGCCCTCAAACTGCAACGAGAATCGGGAGATGATAAAAACCGCGTCCAGCAATGGCTCAGCAATAAAGGCAACACCCTAGCGCGTCAAGCCGCGAAGCGCTGGGGCATTCCCATAGAGGACATCCCAGAATTTTTTGAAGAACTCTGGCAACTGCTAGCGGAAGACTTGCAACTTCTCACCCCCGTCACCCTGACAGGATGGCGCAACCGAGCCATTTCTGGCTGTGCGGGCGTCCGGCAAATCGATGCCGACAAATTGCGCCTCGCCCCCCACAAAGGCATCTACCGCTGCAACTTGTGCCGCCGCGCCCACATTCGCCCCACCCCTAAAATGGCGTGCATGGCTTGGCGCTGCACCGGCACCCTGCAATTTGAAGCCGAAAGCGGCGATGATTACGATTTGATGGTGCTAGACGAGCAGTTTGCCACGATTCGCCCCCGCGAACACTCCGCCCAGGTGCCGGCTAAAGACCGAGAAATTTTAGAGCTGATGTTCAAAGGAGAGAACGAGCTGGTAAATACCCTCGTCTGTACTCCCACCCTAGAACTCGGCGTCAATATCGGCGCTTTGGATGCAGTCTTGATGCGGAACGTGCCGCCCCTACCCGCCAACTACTGGCAACGTGCCGGACGTGCGGGACGGCAGCACCGCATGGCTGTTAATTTAACCTATGCCCGTCAAGCCAGCCATGATCGCGCCTATTTTAACGACCCCCTAAAATTGCTGGGAGGTTTGATTACTCCCCCTCGCTTCAATCTCCGCAACAACCTGATGATCGAAAAGCACGTCCACGCTACAGTTCTGACGGCGCTACACCAGTTGGTGCGATCGGCGGGAGTTGGGAGTCGGGAAGGGGAAGAAATTAACAGGGTGCTGGAACAGTGCTTTCCTAACCAGGTGAAGCAATACCTCTTTGATGAGAAAGGACACGTCCGTTCTCAAGCCCTCGATGTCAGCGCCTTTACTGAATTAATTACCAAACACGAAACGGCGCTATTCGACTCGGTTCGCCAAGTCTTTGCCCAGGAATGGCCACCAGAAATTGCCAATGTCGTCTTGGATGAAGTGCTGCGCGACTATATTGCAAAAACCGGCGAACACCTGAGTGAAGTCATAGAACGAATCTGGCGCAGGTTGCAGTGGGCGCTAGACCAGATGAGTCGCCTAGATAACGTGCGCCAGCGCAAGGGAACTTTAGATCCCGATGAAGAAGCTCTCAGACAGCGGTGCGATCGCCTCGTCAAGCGGCTCAAGGGCATTCAATCCCGCAAGAAACGCGAAGCTGAGGGGTTCGACGACACGAACACTTACAGCGTCCTGGCTTCCGAAGGCTTCCTCCCCGGCTACGGTTTGGAGGGGGGTTCGGTGTCAGGAACCGCACAAGTGCCGCGACATTTAGTAGGGGTGTCGGACTTTGAACTGCCTCGACCTCCGGCTATGGCCCTGCGGGAATACGTTCCGGGGAATCTGATTTATGCTAATGGCAATCGTTTCGTGCCTCGCTTCTACCACTTGGAACCGCAACAGCAGATTACGCTGTTCCAAGTAGATGTGGCTAATGAGGCGATCGCGGAAGTGGGAATAAAAGCTTCTGGAATTAGCGCCGGTTTGGGAGCTACATCCCTACAAGCCGTGCCTGTCTGCGATGTAGATTTGCCCCACCAGTCTCACATTACCGACGAAGAGGACTACCGCTTCCAACTGGCTGTATCGGTGATTGGCTACGAACAAAATCGGCACGGCGGTGGCAAAGCGTTTCACTGGGGAGAGAAAACGGTGCAGTTGCGTTCTGGGGTACACCTGCGCCTGGTCAACGTCGGCGCAGCGAATTTGGTTTACAGCGGAACTCTGGGGTATCCCGTTTGCTTGGTTTGCGGTCAAAGTCGGTCGCCCTTAGCATCACCAGCGGATCGGGAGAATTTCGCCAACGAACACGCAGATCGCTGCGGTCAGCCAGTGCAGAATACGGGATTTTTTGCCGATGCGATCGCCGATGCTTTGAGCGTACTCGATTGCAGCGATCGCTCTTGTGCTTACAGCATTGCCGAATCACTGCGAGTGGGCGCGTCCCTGGTACTGGACATGGAATTGGAAGATTTGCAGGTACTCGCGATCGCCCATCCCGGTCAAGAAAAAGTGGACGTGCTGCTCTACGACCCTATGCCGGGAGGTTCGGGGCTGCTAGAGCAAATGATTGAACGCTGGACTGATGTAACTTCTGCTGCTTTAGAGGTTGCGGCGCGCTGCTCTGGAGCCTGTGACAGCGCTTGCATTGATTGCTTGTTTACCTACCGAAATTCGTACTACCACCGCTACTTAAACCGCCACAAAGCTGCTGAAAAACTCAACGATTGGGGGCACAGTCTAACATTTAGCCACGATATTCCGCCAAAATTACCCAATACCTATGCTGAGGGAGGAAAGCCTGTTAATGACAAAGAAACTATTCTGCGAGATATGCTGCTGCGGGCAGGTTTTCCTACTCCTATCGCACAGCATCCGATTGACTTGGGCAGACCGCTGGGAACAAGCATACCTGATTTCTTTTATGAAGACCCGTTAGAACGTTCTGACGGCATCTGCATTTACCTCGACGGCATGAGCCGGAATCTTCACGGAGATCCAGACAGACAGCAGCGTGATCGAGCCATTCGTGAGGAATTGCGGAACCAGGGTTATGAAGTATTTGAAATTCCTGTCGGCTCTTTGGATGACCGTCAAGCAATGGCTGCCCATTTCTTCCGCATTGGGCGGATTTTATTGGGTAAACCAAAGGCAACTACTATTCGGGATCGTCCTGATTGGTTTTAGTCGCCTGTTACAAGGAGTAAAGGTAGCGAAGCTGCAACGAAGTGCCATGTGATGGCTGAAACCTGGACGAGTAGGAGAGCGAAAAATTTTAGGGGAGGCTGACAAGTACCCGTCGCCAGATCATGGGGCTGATGCCCAGCAGCACCACCTTAAGTTGATAAATGAAAGGGAAAGATGACTCGGACATTAGGTCATCTTTCCGTACTGCCAGTCCCTATCTCCCCCAAAATTTTTCGCTCTCCTTTATGATTTGATTGCAGAGCGATCGCGCTGGGATACTTGAGAATTCGCGACCACCAGACGAAAGGGGGGTAGTCCTTTAGATCCGAAAAAGGGTACTCTGAGTTATTAAACGTATACGTTAGTTTCTGCACGATTGCTACTCAAACACCGTATTTGTATCTCGGCTCAATCCCATTTAGACTTTTTGCTTTCCATAGAAGTTTAGAAACTGTAGACCTTGATTTCTAGATCACGGATTGAGCTTTCGATATCCCTCACCTTCTCGTATTTCGAGTCGATCTTACGCTGGATATCTCGAATCTGCTCCTCCAAATGCTCTCGAATTTCTGAAGCTCTACCGCCAGGACGTAAGTTGGAGATGGTATCCCATTTCTGGTTGATAATTTGCTCATCATGACGGATAGAATCACGAATACGGTTCGCTTGCTCCTTTTTATTGGCAATAATCTCCTTCATTTTTTCCCGCCATTCCGCCTGCTTGCGTTCCCGCTCTTGTCGATCCCACTCAAAAACTTTGTTACAAGCTTGACGGAAGCGGTCTTGTACCTGTTCCCGTCGATCTCGAGGAACATGACCAATTGTTTTCCAATCAGCTTGAAGTTGCTTTATTCGCTGAACAGAGTCCCGAACGTTTCCTGCTATTCTTGCACCGATAGCAGAGATATCTTCTGCCTCGGCACACATTCTGAGCTTACGATCTAAGTTTTCAAGTTGTTCTCGTTCTTGGTGATTGAAATACTCACTTCTCCGTTCATGAAACTTGTCCCTAGCTGACTTGAATCGCTGCCAAAGTTTCTCCTCATGGTCTCGTCCAGCAGAACCTGTTGATTTCCAGCGAACGCTTAAAGCCTTAAATGTATCTCCAGCTTTTTTCCAGTCAGTAAAGTAGAGCAGCGATTCTGCTTCTCTGCAAAGTTGCTCCTTCTTGCGTTTATTTTCCTCATACTCACACTCCTTCTGAGCAAAATGAGCTTTACGGCGTTCGTAAAACGCATCGATCGAATTCTTAAAACGAAACCAAATTGCCTCGTCAAACTCTTTTCCCGCAGATCCTAATTGCTTCCACTCAGACTGTAACTGCTTTAAGCCCTCCTCAGCTTCCTTCCACTTGTCTGATTTATTCAATGCCTCAACTTGGCTACAGAGTTCACTTTTTTTTCGTGCAAAATAAGCCCTACGACGTTCGTAAAACGTATCTATTGCATATTTGAAGCGCCCCCAGGCTACGTCATCAAAAAATTTTCCTGCAAACCCTAATTTTTTCCATTCAGCCTGCATCTTCTTCAAGCGTTCTTCGCCATCTTTCCAGTTCGTTGAGTTACTCAATGCCTCGGCTTGATTACAAAGCTCACTCTTCTTATGACGGAGCTCAGAAATCCTAATCTCCAAGGCATTACAGAGATTAAGAATTAAGTTTTCTTCTACTTTTTCTTTAGATTCAACTAGACCAATCCGCTCAGCTTCTTGCAAACATGAAAGTAGGTCAACCTTATCAACCCCCCTCTTCCATTCACATCTCCCGTTGTACCTGGGAGTCAAAACGACAATAGCAATCGACTCTGAAAGATCTGGATCTCTAGACAGTATCCAGCGCAGAGTAAAGGTTTTGCCACTAGCAATATCCGCAGCAATTCGAGCATTGCCGTATCCCTTAGCCTCCATGTGCTCCTGTAGGCGAGTATCAATGGAATTGGCTTTCCCCACATACAAAATTTCATAATCACTTCCATCAGAAATTAGATAAATGCCTGATTTACCTCGACAACTCCAACGACTAGTAACATCGGGGTTGTCCTTGCCACCAGTAAATCGATGCAGTCTCGACCAACCCTTATCAAAGTTCACTCTTGGCATATCAATTCACCACAAGTTTGACGTTCATTAAAATTAGAGTTTAGACTAAGCAGGTTAAAAAGTGCGATCGTCACCCAACTTTTGAATCTCCCTCGAAGAACGTCAACGGTCGCTGGTATTTATTTTCTGGTTGAGTCTGATAGCTTTTCGCCAGCGACCATTGCCCTTCTTGAGAACTGTTCGCTAGTCTCACAGCGCTCGCACTTTTTGACCTGCTTAGTCTAGTCTAAACTCCAAAATGTTTTGATTGCAGGGGTTTAAGCGTTTAGTATTGCAGGTCGCTACAAGTAAGGATTTGAGGCTTTTAAATTTCAGATAGATCAATTGGTACAGGTTTATAAGAAACCATCGCAATATTCAAAACGGCACAATCATTTCCTTAGCGTAAGTTTCTGTTCAACTGCTCATTTCACCCCGATCTCTTAGCAAGCATAACGTTTTTTCTACGGTTTTTAGCCCAATTCCCTCTGTTTCTAGGAATGCGGCGAGACTGTATGTACGAGCACCCTCTATTACTTCCCGCACTCGTTTGATATAAGCCTTACCCAAACCCGTCACCTCTATCAGTTCACTCTCAGATAGCCTTAGAAATTCTGTCTTTAAGTCGGTAAACAGATCATCAGGCGCGTCAGGGTCAAAGTGGTAAATCTCAACAGGGATGTCGCAATGGCTTAAATATTTCTGCATGATCGCTAAAGATTCATCTGTAGGGATTCCCCCATTCTGAGTACCGAGTAGAGGAAAAGCGATCGAGGTAATCCCTTTTTCTTTGTAAGTATTGACGAACTTCTGTAAGCCTAGCTCAAGAAACTTTGCATCTGAAGGTTTTTCCCAATGGTTTTTAGTCGGGAAATTCAGCACCCAAGAGCGATCGCCTGTCGAAATACAAGTTGCAACAAATCTTCTGGCTCAGACATTACTTGCTCTAAAGATTGCATAATATTTTCAATTTTCTCGTTAAGCTTATCCCAAATACGGGTTTCAACAGTATCGGGATTACGCAGCGTAATTACTTCCACAGGATGCTTCTGCCCATAGCGATTTAAACGTCCAACACGCTGATGTAAACGCATAGGATTACAAGGTAGATCAACATGAATATAGCCTTTCTCAGAAAGATGAGGTACAATAACAGCAGTGTGTAAACCAGTTAAAAATATTTGATGATGTAACTTGACTGAACGCCAAATTTATGGCTTTGGCTAATTCTTTATAATTAGTAGTCTTGATAGAACGGAGAATATTTTTAAGTTTTGACCAGAGATTTTCTATTGGTGAAAAATCTGGTGAATAAGGTGATAAGTATATTAATTTTGCTCCTTTTTTTTCGATAGCTTTTTTCACTTCTTCTCCCAAGTGAATAGAACAATTATCCATGACTACACAAGCCCCTTTCCATAGTTTTGGTACAAGCTTTCTGATAATAAAAGCTTCAAATGTAATTGCATCAGTTGGGCCTATTAGATTAACTGATGTCAAGATTTCCTTGACTGACATGGCTCCAACTATTGAGACATTTTTGCCACGTTTAGTTGGTCTTGGCCCCTGGGCTCTTTGACCTTTCAAAGCTCTAGCATATAACCTAACCATTGCCAAATTAACTCCCGATTCGTCAATGAATATTAAGTCTTTCAAACTAATCTCTTTAATTTTTTGCCAGAACTCACATCGCAGAAGTTGAACTCGGTCGGTGCCTTTGCCTGAAGGGAAGAGAGTTTTTTTTTTGACAGTAATATCTAAGAGTTTTATCATTCTTGCTATTGTCGATATACTAACAGAAAATCCAATTTCCCCATAAAGTAAATAACGCAGTTCTTCAAGAGTTGCATCATTGTTTACTTCAATCAATTCCCCCAATATGAGTAGTTGCTCTGCATTCAGTTTGCCCTTCACTCCACATCGGTCAGTTCGGGGAGTAATGTTTTTTGTTTCACGATATTGTTTAAGCAATTTTTGTACAAAGCTGAGGGCTACAGAAAAACGCTTAGCTATTGCTTTTTGTGAAATCGGTTCAGTATGATAAGTATCAAGGATCTTTTGCCTAAAATCAATCGAATAAGCTTTCATTTTACCAAGGTATGAAGAGGAGTATAAGTAAACGTGTTATGAGTCAACTTTTTCGTGCTGTCAAATAAATGCTATCATGTGTGGTATCGCTTTCGTGTGGCTTTACTGAACCATGTAATTCTAGTTGATTTGATCTGATTTTCTCTGTTTGATCCTCACGAGTGAGTGTCAGTAACATGATACCTCATATTTCTGAGAAAGGCTATAAGCGAGTAACAATTATCTTGTAAATCAATCCCTTCACCACCAGCTTCTGTAGAAACAAGAAAGCGATTGCCACATAGATAGGGTCTGCTGAAAAAGCCTAGAAATTGAATCTAGGAGTCACAGAGCTTAAAAAATCTTAGTTTGGGCGATTGATCCCCAAAATTACCCCTTGGAATTTAAAAAGCTTTTATGAAGAAACTTCTTCTATATTCTTACTCAAGCCAGTTTTCACCAGCCTTTTCCAGTTCAACAATATGTCATTATCTAAACCATTTGAATTACGTTGTAGCCCAATTAAAACTTCTTGATCTTTTTCAGCATACTCACAATTAGTGAGGGCTTGCTGATCGAGCTTTGAAAAGACTTCCTGTAATGTTTTCCATGCAGACTTAATCCGAATCCTATTCGTGATTAATTCCCCACTGTGGCAGACTATGAATAATTCATATTTGTCTGAATTCGTAATTTTACACATTTCTCTGCACTCGTTGCGTGTAATCCGAACTATATTGCTATATCTAGGATTAATTGTTTTTACTTCTACAAATAACTCACTGTCTGCCTTGACACATTTAAAATCATAACCATCTTTATCTGGCTGTTTGGTAACATGATAACCAAGTTTTTCGTAAAATGGCTTTGCTGCATCTTCACCAAATTTACCCCATTCTTCTGGGTTGTCTCCAAGACCTTGTTGATTGTTCTGGACAATACTACCTGTGGGTTTTAGCTGATCTTCTTTTTCTCTACTATCTGTGGGTTCTGGCTGATATTCTTTTTCTCCCTCAGTTATAACTTCCCTCATTAATTGTAGAAGTCGATTTATGCTCTGATCTTTTTCTATCCAAGAGTCTTGAGAATTTTCGTGAAGAAGTTTTGCTAGTTGATCTCGATGTTCGCCTTTTGATAAATAGCCGCGTATTGCCTGCCGTTTCTCCGTCGTTTCTGCCTGTAATACCCAATCTTTAATATCTTCTACAGAAATACTTTTTCTTTGCAAGCTACAAGCATCGAAGAACTTAATGGCAGTGTCGGTATAGTCAACGTGCAGTAAGCGATTGTCAGGTGCAAAACCAACTAACAGTTTCTCTTCGGCTTGGGTTTGGTCAGATGTGGCTGAAAGCAATTGTTCAGAGGGTAGATAGTTGTCAGCTTTTGATTGAAATTTAATCTGAGGCAGGAATTTTTTCAGGCTATCACACTCGGAAGAGTTGTTAAAGCTATTCAGAAAAGGTTCTGAGATAAGCTTGCCTACTTGTCTTGCCTTTTCAGGCGTTACTTTTGCTTCAATGACTCCAACTTCGGTTTTCAGTGCCTTAAGCAGTTGTATATCGTCAATGTCAATGGTGCGCTTATCAAACAATGATTTGTCTAAGAGTTTTGTGGCTTCTTCCCATTGAGTATCAACAATCAGAGTACGTGGATCACTACTTTTCTGGAAGCTTGACCAACTAGCGACTTTGCAGAAGCAAGACTCTTCAGCAAGTTTGCCTGTCACTTTGGAGTATTTAGTATTACTATTGATACAAATCAGTTGGCGATACTGACCATATAATCCGTTTGGTAGGGCTTTACTGCGGGTGATGAGATATCCCATGCCGCGATCCCCGCCTAAAATACCGCTAATCAGGTCACGCTGCTCATTAGTATCGATTTTTTGCCAATTAACGGCTAGTTCTTTCCAAAGAAATTCCCAAAAGCTGTAACTATCTACGCTAGAAAAACCTAGAGCAACTTTTACATCTTCCCAGTTGGCTTCACATAATTTCTTTAGGAGTTGACCGAGCGCAATGCCAATATTATTAGCAAGTTCTTTGTTTTGTCCTGTTGGATCTAACCTTGTCCTTCCTGGTGTCACCTTAAAGGCTGCATTCAGTATAAAACCAACGTTAAGTTTTTCTTGTGTTGGTGCTGTTACCCAAAAAGTCGGTGCACTCTTAGGAGTAGTGCAACTAAGCCTACCGTCTCTCTCGGTCATGTCTAATAGCAGAGCAGATCCCGATGCTGTTCGCAGGCAAAGTCTTAGTGAGTATTCACCGTTGATTGTAATTCTATTTATTTCAACACCTTGAATACCCATAAAAGGTTTTCTTTCCCATGTAAATGATTTTGAGTCATTATCTTGAATATCGTTAATAAAACGATATTTTGTAATAGCCCGTGAAAAAACAGTTAAAATACCTGCTAGTTCTTGAAACTCCCTGATAATTTCTTGCGGCTGAAGACCCTGATCTAACTCTAGTTCGACAATTGTTGCATCTGAAGGCATCTTGTATAAGTCTAATTTTTCTTGCAAGTCTTTAGTTTCTTCAGGAGAGAGGCGTGATGGAAGTAGTCCACCCTCGACAGCAAACCCTAAACGCTTGCTTAAAATGCGCGGTCGTTTACATAAGAGATAAACACTTTTGAATCCTAAGCCAAACTTCCCTGTTACGCCAACTCCCTTGTCAGAAATGTTAAATTTCAGCATCTTTTCAAGGTCGCGATGGTACCCCTCATCGCGATAGTCTATCTCTGGATTATCTGAATGTTGGAAACACCCAATCGGTCTACCCGCATGAATAAATAAAAGCTGGCGATCGCTCATAACCACCACAAACTGTTTTCTTTCTTCCTCAAGTTCTGTGGGTGATGACATTTTTTGCCATTCAACTACGGCATCATCGGCATTTTGAAATAGCTCAAAAGGGATACTCTGTGGACGATAGCCATTCTGCGTTATCTTTTTTCGTACAGACTTTAGTAAACTATATTTTACGCCTTCATTATTTTTTAGCAGATTTGACAATTCAGAGAGTTTTGCTCGAATCTCTTGTTGAGTAGCTTGTTTTTTTTCATCCAGACCGTCTAGTTCGTCGTATTCGGTTTCGTTGTGATCCAAGTCGTCTAAGTTGTTCAAGAGAATTTTTACACTGATCTCCTGTATTCCAAGCTCCCTCAGAATATGCGAAGCATTCTTTATCACCAATTTTTCAGCTACTCGGATATCAAGCTGATCGGAATTTAGCAAATCCTCCCAAATCGCTTCTATATTTGGTTCGACTCCATAAACTTTTTTAAGAAGAACTCTAGTTGAGTCTTTAAGAATTCTCACTAACTCAGGACGAGCAATTTTTTTGGGTTGTATATCCAACAGTTCTAGCCGTCTTGGATTGCTGGCTAATTCACCTTCATTGACGAAAAAATGAGGCGGATTAGGTAGATTAGCAAGTTCAGCTTCAAAAGTACATCCCAGTATTGAAGTCACCTTGCACGTCCGTTTTTCAGCTTGACCAATATGCACTTGAAAAACTCGAATGGGTCTTGCTGTATTTTCCAGCAAGCGTGCTTGCAAATGTTCTATATTACGTCTGCCTAGATAATATTTCGCCTGTTCCTTAATCTTATTGTCAATCTTATTGTCAGAACTCTTGACAAGACTCAGAAACGCTCCAATGGGTTCTAATGGACAGTAATCCTCCCATTTTTTAAAGTAATTTATCAAGATGTTATTTTCGTCTTCTAAAGCTTCATCTGATTCTGGTAAATCATAATTGCTTTGAGTCCCTGATTTCAAGAATGAATGTATAATATCTAGCTGCCCTTTATCTAATACATAAGTATTATCAATATTGTTGCCTTCCTTTATTAACTTCTTAGGACTTTTCCACTGATCTTTACGATTAAGAAGACGGATGTGGGGTAAAATATCTGTGCTGAATGTTCCGTAATTAATAGCTAATCCAAGATAAGTATTGAAAATTTCCACATTAGCGGCATTAGCAGCATCGACTTGAGGCTCAGGACTAGAGAGTAATATTAGAAGATCGCGGAGCTTTGCCACCTCCATTTTATCTAAGAGGTTTGGCAACAGATATCTTTTGAATTTCTCTTGTGATGATAGATTCTTGGCAAAGTTCCAGGCTGGCAGGAAGCTAACATCAAACTGCTTGAAAGCTTCTAAGCATTTATCTAAGGGAAACTCTTCAAAAGAAAACTCTCCAATCTGATATTCTGGTGCTTGCTTCAGAAGTTTACCAATTTCAATTAATGCTTTATCTTCTGTGATGAATAGTTTCTCAGTAAGCCACTGATAACAGTCATTATGATCGCGAAACTGCTTCGCTAATTGGGAAGATGATATATAACAATCAGGAACTAAATAGACTAAGCCCTCAATTTCGTCATTTAGAGATGGGTAGTGCAGAATCATAATGCTCTTAGGATCGATAGCATTCCCCTGTTTATCTACCAACCAAGCCAGCGTGCTAAGTTTTTGAGTGTTTACATTATTAGGAGTAGACTGCGGTAAAAGACTGCTAAGGGTATCCAGAATAATTTCAAAATACTTGTGTGGTTCGCTTTGATCTAGAATAAACTCAAGAACATCATTCTCTTTCCATTGTGAAAAAAACTTATTGAGGAATGAAAAATTCTTATGGTTCGTAATTTCTTTAGGCAATTGGCTTATTTCGGCATATTCACGAGCACTCAAATGCACCAATGTTGATAGGTGTTTCTGGAGTTTATTTCGAGGAGTTTCAATAATTTGAGATAGACAGACAGTACGATCGCCTAAAAATAACCAGCTTTCTCTCGTAAGAATTGTTTTTAATTCATCTGAAATATTTGTAGATAGCGCATCAAGGATAACTGGACAAAAACTTTGCCAATGTTCAATATTTTTCTGATTATGAGTTAATATTTTCTTAATTACTATTTCTGCATTCCAAACTGTAAATAAGCTCTTAATCCAATGCTCTACTTTACTCTTTCTGACTGATTCATGTAGAACCTGTTGAGGATGTTTACTCTTATCTAAACTAGCAATCTCTTTTGCATATTGCTCCAAATTATTTGGGAGTTTGAGTATATCTTGTGGACAATATCCATTTGGAGGAAGCCACCCAGAACTTTTTAAAGACTCTTTGTGCGATTCTTTTGTTTCATCAGTCATCCTTTGCAGTGCATCGAGAATGATGCCATAGTATTGATGAGGATTCGGTAGGCTAAGAACTTTTGCGATCGCTGCATCAGGAGTCCATGACGGAATCCAGTGTTGCTGAATTTCTGTATTTTGTCGAATTAAAACGATGTAGTTTTTTAGTCGTTCATCTAAAGGAAAGTCTGAATTCTCTAAATAAACGCGATTAACTTCGATGCTTTCTAAGCGATTAGGATTATTAGCATTTTCATGCAATCGTAATGACTTCCATAGCTTTTCATTACTAGGTTTCTGGCTGATGTAAGCGAGAAGTTCATATCTCTCAGATTTGTTCAGCAAACTTCCATCGACGGACTCTGGGTTTTGGCGAATTAAATCAACAACTTGTTCAGCTAGAAGTTTTTCAATTCCCAATCTTTTCAAATTAGCTGTAGGAGTAGGAAGGGAATCAATAAATACTGAATTAATTAATCGCCATTTTTCTTTCCGACTGGTGAGAACTTGTAACCCAATATTTTGCCATAGCGTACTTTCTTGAGGGATGATGTATAAGGGTGTTTGTACATCATCATATTTTTCCTTATTTCCATGCAGCAAGTAACGTAATTCTTTAGACATGACGAATTAACTCCTTCAATAGATTTATGCGTTGTTCAGGAATAGCCAAAATTGGTTTTTTGTCAAGCAGGTTTTTACAGCTATCAAGTGTGAGTGAAGAAATACCTTTCATACTTGGAATTTTGTTAAGTATGCTTGCGAGATCCTCCTCAATGAATATGAAGTCATAATCAGGAATGGCTTCATTTAGGGCAGCCGCTATGGTATTGTATTTACCTGTGAAAAGAAGGTTTTTGGAGCGACTTTCGCATAGTTTAGCATAACTCCAAAGGTAAGTCTTTTTCTCGCGATATTTATAGCCGTAAAATAAGATTTTATCAGCTAGTTCACCAATAATAATTAAAGGAGAATCAAACTTGCTAAGAATTTGTTTAATCAGGTTACAAATTGCTAGGTATATAGACTTATCTTCTTTCAAGATATCACTAAGACAAGTAAGTACGTCAACTGCTTGCTCAGATTTCAGTATTGCTTGACTAGATTGTGATGCAGGCTCAAAAATTTCATAGATAAGTAGCACATCGAGGTTGAGTGCATAGAGCTTGTTAAGAACATTATGCACGGCGGTTTGCTCGTTTGCGTCGAATTTCACGGAGGTTGGCTCATTCACGGCAAATTTGGCGATCGCGTAACGATTTTTCGGTAACAGAAGTTCTACTAATTTCTTTACAAAGGGAAGAATTTTATCCTTTTGTAGTTCTGCTATACCAAGTTTTGCAAAAGCTTTATGAAGAAGTTCTCTAAAAGCTTTATGAAGAAGTTCTCTTAAGCTTACCTGCACTTTTTCATCATTGATAACCTTAGTTTCTTGCTGACTTAAAAAAGCTTGGAGGAAGCTAAGATTATCTATATTTGAGAAAATTTCGCTAGGTTTGAGTGAATCTAGAATATCACATATTTCCTCTGATTTCCATGTGAGAGTATTTTTTCTTGCAAGTAAGTTCGGTTTTCCTTCAACGGTTAAGTAGTATTGCTCGGGAAGTTTTTTAAGGTGTGGGAAAGATGCCCAGTTTGGTGGGATTTTAGGAAGTATGCGTAGATGAACTTGCCCTGAATCAATTAATTGCCAGCGTTCTTCTTGGGGATTAATTCGATAAATCCATTGTTTCTTTTCACAGATTTCTTGACTGTTTTCCCTAAATAAGGGTTTTGCGTGTAAAGCTTTACAAAATATCTCAATCTCATCATTATTTAAGCCCTGGGAAAAATCTTTTAGAGCATCTAAAATGGTACCCAGCAAAGATTTATATAGATGAAAGTTCCACTCTTTTTTTAAGACAGTATCATCATCGTCACCCTCAAAACGCTGAATAGCGATTATATGCCGTTCATTATTCCATCCCAAAATTCCTGTGCGAGCAAAGTCAACAAAGAAATATCCATGCAGCGTTAAGCAAAAGCTATTCTGTGAGGAGATATTGCTCGAACTGCTTGCTATTGGTAAAAATACGGCTGTGCGTATCATTAAATTTGCAGGTTGCGATGATTGCCAGCGACCAAAAATTACAGCCGTGTGTGGTTGGATATTCTTGAATTTTGTGGGAAAATTGTCACGCTCGCGAATATCGGTAAAAGTATAATTTTCATGAATAACATGAATAATTTCTTGCCCACTAAACTCAACATCAATACAAGAAGACCTTGAAGTAAGGTTTACTGTTCCTTTTAAAGCGTGAGCTTCAGAAGGATTCAGTTTTGATAAAGCGGCATGGCGGCGCTCTCCAGAATTAATAGTGATCAAATATTTTTCTTGACCACAATCCAAATCATTTTCCCAGTAACGAATAGTTTTCAATGAATGGAGTAAAGGGAGAAGAAGAGTAAATTCTAACTTAGTTGCTTCCTCTGACAAAAAACTGGGAATCTCTTTATTGAAAAAATCTGCTTTACCATTTTTAATATATCCTAGTTGGATACCTTCTTCTTCTAGTTCATGGGTTTGATGGCTGATGTGTCTTAGAGGTATCCATAGAATAAACCATTGGGATTGATACTCTGGTTGTTCAATAATTTTGTTAAGAGCATCTTTTACTTTCTTGCAATCCTCTGGATCGAATTCGCCCCATTCAGGGTGGTATAGATCTCCATCTCTATCTGCCCAAGGATTAAAAATGTCAGCGCGTTTGGATCGTGGGTTTTGAATCTCAGAACCGATGTAAAAAAATGCCTCACATAAATGAAATACACTTTTTAGTCCGAGTCCAAACTTTCCAATAGCATCTTGGTCTTTGGGCTTATTACTTCCCCCAATTATGTAGCGAATCGAACGAGCATTTTCGTTAGTAAATGTACCATCATCTACTATAAATAAAGCAGGTGTGCGTAATAAAGGATGCTTTGCATTTGAGATCCCTTCGATCCAACCAAAATCAAAGTGGGTCGAACCTGCATCTTCAGCATTTTGAACAAGCTCTTTCAGAACAGGGAATCCTGGTTTATAATTTTTTAGCAAATTCTCTCGAAGATATTCTATGCTACCTAGTGGATGATGTTCAGCCATATATAGTTTCTTTTACTTATGTTCTAAATTCTCAGTTCTTGCGATCAATGGAAACCATTATACGACATCTTAGAATATCTCGCCCGTGGCATGACGGAAACAGAAATTCTCGAAGATTTTGCCGAACTAGGGGTACAGCCGAGATACCTGCATTCCGAGGACGTGATATTAAGAAACGGAACAAATAAGTCCCTACGTAGCTTTCGAGGAAGCTTGCAAGCACAAAAGCATCCTAAATTAGCTGACTATTCAATCAAGTTTGAGAAGGCAGAGTATTAGTTATACTCTGCCCTCGTACCGACCCAAACAGCGGAAATCTTTTACTGCTAAACATTTCAGGCTTTGCTACTCGGCGAGCCCTCTAACCTGTGGTTAATACTATTCCTCCTTCAACCGTCGCAAAAGCTACCTGTGGGTGAATAGCACCAATGAGGTCGTGAATTCAAATTAAGGGGAGGATTTAAGCTTATTTGCAAGTCCTGTTCGATAGTAGGAATATAACCATACCAAGCTTCGGACATAGCCTCAAAATAGAAATGGTCGCCCCAAATGGCATCGCATTTTTGGCATCCAAACGACATATAAGAGCGCCTGACTGTTTTACTGTACCGTTTTTTGATCTCTCCCATGTGGATTGTTTGACCGGCCTCTGTTCTTAAATAGTTTTTGACTGCTTGGATAAGTTCAGGTCTAAACAGCCAAAAGTTGCTGTCGAAAGCCCCAAAAGCTCCCTCATCTATTTTTATTCCGCATTCTGAATAATAACCAGCATTGGGGATGTAATAAAGGTAGTGCTGTTGTTGGCATCTCCAACAAATCACAGCAAAAAAAACTACCTTAACTTGCTGAGTTTGACGGACTCGGTAATGAGAAGCAAATTTAAAATGCCTTGACAGTAGAGCTGCCATAAATTCAGAAAGCGTCAAGGTTATCGTAGGGGCATCAACCATTAGAGTATCCTTTGATTCCAGCCACAACTTAAACATAGGTAAGTCTTGGCAACTCAAATCAGGAGATGTAGGAAGTTTACGAAACAGCCAGCAGCAGCGGATGCCATCCCGCTGATATTTGGCTTGCCTTGCAGCAGTTTCTTCTAAAGTTTGCGGACTCCACTGCACCTCAAAAGCTAGCTTGATTAACTTTCCCCGGTCTGTTTTGGTGGCTAAAACATCCGCTCTCCAATCAGAGCCTGAAACTTCAGTTTTTGCGTCGTAGCCGAATTGCTGGCAGACTCGAACAATTTCAGTCTTGGCTAATAGGTGCTGCCACGTTTCCGGTGCCCAATTACAAATCCTGTCTTTGCCGTGAACAAAATGCTTGGTGCCGAGCTTAGACGTGCGTAAGTATCCAGTTGAGTCACAACAGCACAGTCTAACTTTTGGGCGCTGAGCTTTTAAATTCAGCCATTCTTCATCGGACATCAGAGGGGCTAATAGCTCTCGACCTTCAAACAATGCTCTCAATGGCATCATTTCACCTCAACCGCAGCGCTTGTATTATTAACCAAACATATCAACAAACCGGAGTGCGATCGCCCTTTCTTTCCCCTCGCTCTCGCTCAACCGCCACATTAAGAAAT